>JAFDFH010000144.1 GCA_019309945.1 Deltaproteobacteria bacterium | reverse complement strand
CTCGTGCCAGTGTGAGAACATCAACATATTTTGCCCCGGATTTTAGTAAAACCTTGGCACATTCATTTGCAGTTGTACCTGTGGTATAGACATCATCCACAAGGAGTATTCTTTTCCCGGCAACTTTTCTGGGATCTGTGATGCTAAAAGCATTCTTGATATTTGATATTCGTTTTTTGCGGCCCAAACCGGTCTGGGGATCGGTC
This sequence comes from Deltaproteobacteria bacterium, assembly GCA_019309945.1. Classification (GTDB taxonomy): domain Bacteria; phylum Desulfobacterota; class Desulfobacteria; order Desulfobacterales; family JAFDFH01; genus JAFDFH01. Next base: position 6,279 of record JAFDFH010000144.1, on the reverse strand, counting down.
CACCTGCTTCTTACAAGAACATGTCTGTCTATCTGAACATGAGCTATATTCACATTTAAAAGCTCGGAAATTCGGAGCCAGTCCCTGATGAGAAGAAAAGATTGATTGAAACCGCGCATTCGGAATCTTTTGATGTGAAGGGGAACGGCCACAATAAAATCGATCGTGTTCGTATCCCACAGGCTTATAAACGAGGCGAAAAGGAGTGCCCCGAGGGGTCCGGCCAGCTGGATTTTTCCATTATATTTTAAATAATGGATCAGTGCCATTAAAGCCTGGTCATAAATGCCGGGTGCGCGGGCGATTCTGAATCTTTTTGGAGCCGTTAGGCACTCGCCGCACAGGTGATCCTCCCCTTCACGACTTTTAAATATCATTCCGCATTTTATACAGATCGGGGATTCAGCCGGTAAGAAGCCGCCCGAGCAATTCGGGCATAAATAGGGTGTCATCAATCCGTCAAAGTGAATGTTTTCATAATCGGCCCAAAAGTTCTCTTCCCCGAGGCCTCTGAAAGGGAAGCAGCCGATTTGATGTGGACCGGGTTTAAAAAAAGTGCCACACATAAAGCACTTTGTCGGAAACAGCGCATCTTTCAACATATTGACTATGGGGAAGTTGATTTTCACGGTCTCATGTTTAAATTTCGTTGTCTGAATGCCTCGTACATGGAAACTGCACCCGCTACCGAGGCATTCAGGGTGCCTAACGATCCTTTTTGAGGAATGGAGATCAAAAGGTCGCATTGTTTTTTCACAAGGGGACGAATCCCTTTTTCCTCCCCTCCGATGACAAAGGCCAGTGGACCCGCCAAATTGCTGTTAAAAATGGAGATGTCGGCACGTTTGTCAAGACCCGCAATCCACAGTCCATTTTTCTTCAAGGTCTTGATTGTGGTGGCCATGTTGTTTACCTGAGCCAGATGGACATGCTCTAAAGCACCCGCAGATGCTTTGGAAACGGCGGGTGTCGGACGAGCGGATCGATCTTTTGGAATGATCATACCATTCATCCCGACGCAAAGTGCCGTTCGGGACAAGGCGCCAAGGTTATGCGGATCCAGAACATTGTCCAGCAGTAAAAAATATCGATCATCATGGGAAAGGTTGCCTTGCTGAAGCATATCAGAAAGTTCGACCAAAGGATATGGACTTACGCGGGCTCCGATTCCCTGGTGCATATCCGTGCCGGTCATTGATTGGAGTTGAGAGCGTTTTACCTTCTTCACAGGTATCTTTAAGGATTCAGCTAATGCTAACACCTCTGCGAGGCGCTTTGAAGGTTTAGGCTGCGTTGTATAAACCTCGTAAAAGTTTCTTCGGGCCGCCTTGAGCGCCTCCAACACAGGATGAATTCCGTAAAGGGTCTCAGTTTTCATGAGCTAGATCGGATTATTTCCGGAGCGATATTTTGCGATGATCGATAGCAACTCGGACACGGCTGATGATAGCTGATCATTGACAATAACATGGCGATAAAGGTTTTTTTTCGAAATTTCTTCCTTCGCGCTAATAAGACGAGCTGAAATAGTATCAGCACTATCCGTTCCTCTCGATTCCAGCCGTTTTTTCAAAATTTCCAGTGACGGCGGCAGGATAAAAAATGTGATCGTATCGGTATATCGGTCCAGGATCTGAATCGTACCTTGAATATCAATGTCCAAAAGCACATCTCTGCCTTCGGATAAGCTTTTATTCAAAAACTCAGCCGGGGTACCGTAAAAATTACCATGTACCTGGGCCCATTCGGCCCATTTGTCATTTTCTATATCTTTGATAAATTTTTCTTTTGAGATGAAATCGTAATCCACACCGTTCACCTCCCCGGGACGGGGGGCTCTGGTTGTATACGATACTGAATAGAGCATATCCTGATATCGATTTAAAATCGCTTTGCAAAGGGTGGTCTTACCCCCACCTGACGGTGCGGAGACGATAAAAAGGTGTCCACGATGTTGAGCGGCCGGTTTTTCATTTTCAGTTAATGCGTGAATTTTTGAGACTTTCATTATATGGAAATATCTTTTAAAGGTTTCATGGTGATTTTTTAAGGGTCGCGAAGCGCTGGGATATTGTTTCGGCCTGTATGGCTGAAAGAACAATATGGTTGCTGTCCATGATAATTATAGAGCGGGTTCTACGGCCATGGGTCGCATCAATAAGGCGTTTGTCATCTTTGGCTTCATCTTTGAGGCGTTTCATAGGCGCAGAACCGGGTGGTAAAATTGCAACGACGCGATGCGCAACTACGGTACTTCCAAATCCAATATTCAGCAGGTCTTGTTCCATAATAATCCCTTATTTAGTGCCTATCCAGAAACGGTCTTTTTGCCCGATTTCTGCGTTATGCTCAAAATTTTATCCTCGGAATATCAACTATATGCCTACGGTAAAATTTTTCGCTTGCCTTGATCTCGAACAAAAATCCTCGTTTCTGGACGGGCACTATTTATTTTTGCTTTGGTTTTTGATTCGTTTTTTCACTTGCGCCCGATACCCGTTACTGGATACGGCATGCTCGCTAACTTAAAATTGGAATTTTAGCTTCTTTATATATAATGATTAACATCCTTAATTTTAGGCATTTTAGCGCATTTTAGGCATTTTAGGCATTTATAGCTCGGGTTTTTACCGTTACAGTTGCCCCAGGGGGCCACTTCTTCCAAGCGCAGTCTTGGAAAAAGCGTAGAATTTTATAGAAAATAATTCAATCAAAATATAGTTTCATTTATAGTAGTTATCGTTTCAAGCGATATGGCTCTGGGGATCTATTTACTCCACATTCTGTACCTGCTCCCTTAATTTTTCCAATTCGGACTTAACCTCAACAATTATATGGGACACGTTTACGCTGGCCGCTTTGGCTCCCATGGTGTTGAATTCCCGGTTAAATTCCTGCAATAAAAAATTGAGTTTGCGGCCTCCGGGTTCATCGGAAGACATAATCTCCCGAAACTGTTTGATATGGCTTTGTACCCTTACAATTTCTTCAGAGATATCACTTTTATCGGCAATATGCGCTGCTTCCTGGGCGATTCGTCCAGAATCAATCTCAATCATGCCGTTGGTTAAAACGGCGATACGCTCTTTTAAGCGGTCTTGATAATAAAGTAAAAGGTCACCCGTGTTTTTTTCGATTTGATCAATACATTGTTCAATATAATCCAGTCGTTTCGAAAAATCACGGCCGATAAAACTTCCTTCCTTGGCCCGCATTTCATCAAGGTCATTTAAGGCTTCGATCATACCGTCCTTAATAATCCGCCACAAAGTTTCCAGGTCGCGTTCAAGTTCCGCGGGTTTTATAATCCCGCTGGCACCCGCAAGAAGATCCAGAGAAATTTCAGTTCCAATATTAAACCGCTCTTTCAATTGAACAAGGGCCTTATGGTATGCCGCCGCAGTGGCTTCATTTATTTCAAATTCGTATGTTTCATCAGAATTTTCCCTGATCTGCACTGCGATCTCTATTCGACCCCTTACGATCCGCTCTGAAACCAACCCTTTTATTTTATCTTCCAGGGGGAGGCACCCATGTGGAATACGCAAGGCGATATCCAGATGTCGGCTGTTATATGAGCGGATCTCGATTGTTATGTTCGGTTTGTCCTTTATTTTTTCCAACCTGGCAAAGGCGGTCATGCTTTTTATCATTTTTTACCTGTCTAGTGTCCATCCATAAATGAGGATTTTTGTTTAAGATCAAGGCCTGCGAAAAAAATAACCACAGGCATATGTTTGATATTCCGAGGATTATTTTTTGAGCATAACGCAGATATTGGGCAAAAAGACCATTTATGGATGGGCCCTGCCTATCCTTTTGATGTCTTCTATGTATTTGTCGCGGACCCGGTGAAGATACGCAAGCATGCGCTTGTCCGCATAATCCGGATAGGTCCACGGTAATTTCTGGAATGCTCCTTTTGTATATATGAGCGTCAAATCCGCATAAATCCCCTTATCTAAATAAATTCGGTGGGCGTAATTTTTTCCGGTTGCAAGGACGAAATGTTCGTGAACCAGATAGCCCGGATCGATATTGACCCTGCGCTTTTGGTTTATTGAAAATTTTAACTCAAGATCATTTGTGATAATTTTTTTCTCTGTTATGGAACGTCGTTCAACAAGTGCTTTAAAAGCCAACATTCGCCTGAAAAGCGGCTTACCCATTTCCGGTTCGTAATAGGTCGTATAATCAAAAGGGAACCATGCGCTCACCAGGTCAATTGAACCAAATTTTTCAACAAGTGCATTTGTCAAATCATGAATGAGACCTTTTTCTTTCATAAAAAGACCCACCACCAGCTTTGCGGGTTTGGGAAGAAGGGGGATGCTCATATTTTCATCAACAGATAGAAATTCCGCGACGTTTAATTATACATCTATCGATTTGGCCTCATCGATCAGCATGATGGGGATATCATCTTTTATTTCATATAAAAGCTTGCATTTATCACATATAAGCCCATCTTCGGTTTCATTCAAATAAATATCACCTTTACACTTCGGACAAGCCAGAATATCAAGAAGTTCCTTGCTTATCGCCATCGTTATCTCCTTTTTTTTGTTTTAAGTGAAAAATAAAAACTCCTGTGATCTTATGTCATATTTATTCATGATATACACGACACGATGTGTTGATCAATTGGACCAACGGAGGGGCAACCTTGTTCAATAGTGTCCGTCCAGAAACGAGGATTTTTTTCGAGATCAAGGCATGCGAAAAATTTTACCACAGGCATATAGTTGATATTCCGAGGATAAAATTTTGAGCATAACGCAGAGATCGGTCAAAAAGACCGTTTCTGGATGGGCACTAAATAACGGCCGAGATGTTTCGGACCGTAATGGATTCAATTAGCAATATAAAATTCCGATTCCTGCACCAGTTTGATTTGGATCAGCTATAATTTCTTTGTATTTATAGTTCTGCTTTATCTCATTCCAAAATCTATGAACACCGCATATGTCTTCCGGTGTGTTATCTTTTACTATATCATGAAATGCAATAATTCCATTATTTTTCACATACCTCGAGTACATTTCAAAATCCTTATTAACTCCTTTATAGGAGTGATCTCCATCAATAAATAAAAAATCAATTTCCCTATTTTTTAATATTTTTTCGAATTTTCGTAAACAGATTTGTAAATGCGAGTCATAGCGTATATACTCTATCCGGCTATTATTCTGAAAGAAGTTTTTAAAAAATCTATTTAATGATTTCCTATATAATCTTGGCAAATCAATACTTATGGCCATCCCATTGGGATCCATGGCCTTGGACCACATGTATAGGGTTCCTCCCATATCGGAGCCGATCTCGCAAATTATTTTTGGTTTTTGTTCTTTTACAATTTCATATAAACCCCTAATTTCCTCTTCAATTTGAAAAGGTTCGATTTTTTTATACAATCCGAACCCCTTAAAATCATAAGATATTCTAACCGGATCGAAAGTATTCTGTTCTAACTTTAAAAGCTGATTTGTTGAGAGCCGCCTTAATATTGAACCAAAACAAAAAAATTCATGGTAGATTTCGCCTATGGTCTCTTGGTAAAATTTGTAACATAAAGGGAATTTTTGTCTTAATACACTCTGATCCATTATACTTCTCCCCACCTTCCCATAAAAAATTTCTTTTTTTCAAAATTTCAAAGAGGCCGGTAGGTCTCTTTGTGACATTTATCTATTATCTTTTATAGGTTACTAGCCCAGCTCTTTCCCTATAAAATAAACCTCAATGTGAACCTGATCCTATTAAACCTAGCTTATCTATCATCTTTTCAATATTTTCCTTCAGGTCCTCTAAGCGGAGTCGATTCAGACAAAGGCTGATCTCAGAATCGTGGCATCCCTTTTGCCGACAGGGTACACATGGCATATTTTTGTGGACAACCAGATGGTTTTCCCCCCGAGGTGCCCAACTTACAGGCGATGAAGGACCGAAAATCCCGATTGTCGGTGTGCCAACGGCTGATGCGATATGCAGTGCAGCGGTGTCTACACCGATAAACATTCGGCAAGTCTGGAGGATACCGCAAAGCTCGCCAATCGATGTTTTACCTGCAAGGTTGAAAACTCGGCCCCTGCTTTTTTCAACAACTTCACCCGCGCGACGGCGCTCTTCCTGGGATCCGGTAATTATAACAGGAAAATGGTACTTTTCTGATAGATAATCAACCAGCTCCACGCACAGTTTCACCCCTAATTCTTTATACTTCCACAAGGAAAAGGGATGAAAGGCGATGAGTGAATCGGCCGTTTGAATCCCGGTCCG
>JAFDFH010000523.1 GCA_019309945.1 Deltaproteobacteria bacterium | reverse complement strand
GTGTTGGTGCCTGAAATGGAGGTTGAAAGTGAAAATCGTCAGATTTGAATATGATGGGCGTGTCCAATATGGCTTGCTGGAGGATGGGCACGTTTTTCCCTGCCAGGGAGACCCGTTTGCCGGTCTTTCTAAAACCGGTGAAAGACTTAAACCGGACGCTGTAAAATTACTGGCACCGGTTTTTCCACCCAATATCATTTGTCTGGGATTGAACTACAAAAAACATGCAAAGGAGTGTAAACTGCCTTTTCCGCCCAACCCCCTGCTCTTTTTCAAGACCACGACCGCCTTGTGCGGCCCCGGGGACGATATTGTTATCCCTGTACACCACCCGGACCAGGTAGACTATGAAGTGGAGCTGGCCATCGTCATCGGAAAAAAGGCGAGGTTCGTCCCGGAAAACAAGGCGCACGAGTATATTTTGGGATACACGGTGGCCAATGACGTGAGTAATCGCGGATCCCAGTTTCAGGACGGCCAGTGGGCCCGTGGTAAGAGCTATGACACCTTCTGCCCATTAGGGCCGGTTATCGCCACAGGATTAGACGGTGACAATCTGAACCTCCTATGCCGCGTTGACGGCCGGGTTTTACAGTCTTCCAACACATCGGATTTAATTTTTTCCACCAGATATCTGGTGGCCTTCATCTCTGAATGCATGACCCTTCTCCCTGGCACGGTCATCCTGACGGGCACTCCGGAGGGCGTCGGCTTTACCAGAACCCCCCCGGTATTCCTGAAGCCCGGGAACATTGTGGAATGTGAGATTCAAGGCATCGGCGTACTCAGAAACAGGGTCGTCGAAGGATGAGACCCCAGCGGAATCGCATCTTAATTTTTAGCTATTCTTTTTCAATAAATAACCTGAGTTCACACCCCTGGCGAAGGTGATGCCATTTGCTGGAAGGAGATATCTCTGTCAAGAATCAAGAACGGATCTTATTGCTTCCGGAATTGAAATAATGAAGTTGTATTTTTACTCCAAAATGGTAAAAATAGAAAAAGTAAACCTAAGAAGAGAAAGATGTTAAAACCTCGAATCAATGCTCTCATCCTCGGCGCCGGCAATTTCGGACGCCACTACGCGCGGATTCTCTCCCAAATCAACCGGGACGCACTGCCCGGGGTTCCTCTTATAGACAAGCTCATTATCACCAGAACCAGGATCGAACGTAGCCGCGAAATCGCAGATCTTATCAGAAACCAAAAGGCCTGCGCGGTGAACGATGTTGTCGCGGCAAAGTTAAGCAGCCCCAGGGATTTAATGACGCTTATGGAAAAACACCAGCCTAAATTCATCGCCATCGTCGCAAGAGACAATCAAAAAGGCGATTCGGTTCATGCCCTCTATACCGCCCATGCCTTACAGAGCGGTGCCGTATTATGTGAAAAGCCTTTCAGCAATGCCTTCGGGGATGGATCTAGCCTTAAATCTTTTGATGAACTTTTTGGTCATGAAAACAAAGGCTTGTTTGGTCTTGAACTTCCATTCGCCGTGGTGATGCGCCAGTTAATGCAGAATGAAAAATTTCGGAATTTGTATCGTAACATGCGAAACCTGGAGTTTTTCTGGGAGACCCAAGTTACCCTGGAAAATTATATCATCGACGACCTGGCGTTGCATCCGTGGTCGTTGATACCGCGCGGGTACCCGATAAAAACAGTTGAAGTTAAGAGTGAAGGAAATACGGCTGATGTGAAACTGGTTATCGAAAATCCTTATACGGGTCAGGATGTGAGTTGTAAATTGACATTGCGCGAGGGCGGCAATTTTCGGGGAATGATGATCGATGATGATGTGATCGGCATAAAGAGTGAGCAAGCCTCCATAAAGTTGATTCGGCTGTATGCAAAACTCGAGGAAGCCGTATTATCAGGTGCAGAAGCCCTGGAGGGGGAAATTCTATCAGAAATCGATAATCCGCTTAAACAAAATATTGTTGCGGCTTTGAAGAAAGAGCCGATTGTAAATTTAAAGCAGACCTACGAATCGCAGGTTTTCCTGGAAAGACTGCATGGCTATGTTCCCCTTAACCCCTTGAATGCTTATGATCCTACCAATTCTTTTGGAGATTATCCTCAACAATTAAGACCTGGGAGTTGTGTCTTTCCGGAAATTTTCCTATCTGGTGTGGGTGGAAACCCTGCCGAATATGCACGTTGATTTTGTGTCTGATATTTTTACGCAAACCACTGTCTCACCATACAGAAAGTAGAGCTTTTCAGCATCAAAAAGAAGATAGCCGCCGATTTTTACCGAATGCACTTCTGATTCTTTTGTAACTGAGGGTTTCACATCTACAACGAATACATACCGCTCATCTATCTTACTGATTCCCTTAAAAAGATATTTAATCTTGACTTGAGCACCAGAAATAGTCTCTGTTTCGCCCACTAGGGAAAAACGGAAATCCGGCAGAATATCTTCAAAAAGGAGATCTCCGCTTTTTACCGCTCTTTCCGGAAAGTCCATGGGCGTTGGTCGCATCTACCTTGGCACCTTTTGCCAGCAAAACTCGCAATATTTCAGTTTGACCTTCCTGGGCTGCAACCATCAGGGCTGTACAATCATTGATTTTCTCCCTTTTATTTACATCAACTTTATTGGCCAGCAAAATCCGCACAATTTCAATGTGACCTTT
>JAFDFH010000143.1 GCA_019309945.1 Deltaproteobacteria bacterium | reverse complement strand
ACCCCAGTGAAATATATGTGATGGTTTTGTAAGAAATATGTATAAGTAATTTCAGGTCATGTGTCAAGGACAAATAATATTCGAGGGAAAACACTTCCACATCCGGAAGTTCGAGCGCCTAATTTTTGGGGGCCATAGCCTGTAGTTTTTCCGCCCCCTTGGGTAATTCCACGGTTTTGACGCTTTGCATGAACGCCGATTCATCTATGTACCTGACGCAGCTGTTCTTTATTTCAGGTTTAAACCAGAACCAGATTTTATATATTTGTTCTTCGGTGATGCCCGGGAAAGCGGCTCCCAATTCTTCCTTCCCTAAAACGCCTTGGGCTTGAAGCACATTGTAACATGCGTCGTGAAACAGGTTAATGAGGTGTGTACATCCTTCACGGGCCATTTTGCTCATTCCCCGGGTGAGTCCGGGGGCGACCTGCTTCCCGATCATCGGTTCAAGACAATTTCGGGCTTTTTGACACAGTGGATCGGGGACACCCGGCATTTCACACTTAATTTCCTTAATACGAAGTGAAGGATGATTGACAATCATGCTGATACGCATGTGGTGCACGGCGTCTTGCAACTCCGCCACCACACGGTACTTCCTCCCGGATGGCATAAGGAAAATATCCACGTTTTTCTTTCTGTTGTAAAGCAAACGTTCATTGTTTTGTAACTCCGCGGTTGCGCTCATTATTATTTATCCTCTGGTGAGAAAACGTCGTTAATAGTGTCGGTTTCGTAAAAAAAATCAAAAAAGCAACCATTTGCGAATCCCTTAGAGTTACCCCGAAAAAAAGAAAGATTCCCTGCAGCAGGTTGCAGGGAATCTTCCTCAGCTGGATTTTATCTCTTAAAACTGGCTCTTTTGAAAAAAAATTATCGGGCACCCATGCGGATGGCTTGATCGAGCCGTATGGTTTCTCCGTTCAGCAACGGGTTTTCAATAATGTGTTTGGCCAGAAATGCATATTCTTCCGGCTTGCCGAGCCGTTTTGGAAATGGCACCTGGGTGATCAAAGATTCTCTTGCTTTTTCGGGGAGTCCGGCCAGCATGGGTGTGTCAAATAAACCGGGGGCAATTGTAACAACCCGAATACCATAGCTCGCAAACTCACGGGCGAGGGGCAAGGTCATACCCACAACAGCGGCTTTGGAAGAGCTGTAAGCGATCTGGCCGATCTGGCCATCAAATGCAGCCACCGAGGCCGTGTTGATCACAACACCCTTTTCACCATCCTCATTTGGGGTATTGTTAATCATCTTTTCAGCCGCCACTCTGGTCACGATTAACGTACCGGTCAAATTAACCTGTACGACCCGATTGAACTGCTCAATGGATATGGGCCCTCTTTTCGAAAGGACTTTGGCCGGAGTCGCAACGCCGGCGCAATTGATTGCGAAATGAACCCCTCCGAAATTGTCAACGGTTTTATCAATGGCGTCCTGTACAGCGTTTTCGTCTGTTATATCGGTTTTATAAAAAACAACCGAATCCCCCAATTCCGCGACAAGCTGGGCCCCCCTCTCCTCGTCGAAGTCGAGAATAGCGGCCCGGGCCCCTTCATTTATCAGGGTACGAACACTTGCCTCCCCTAAACCAGAGGCCCCTCCCGTCACTACAGCAATGCATCCTTTGATTTCCATTCTTGATCCTCCTTTATGGGTTAGAAGTAAATATCATTATACCAAAATCGTCGCACACACATATCTTAAAATAGATTTCATGTCAATGTTCACGATTAGCCCCGAATAAGATGATATTATGCTTTAATAAATATTCACCATATGTTAATTAATCCCAATACTGGATTGTGTGGAAATAATATCCCGAAATTATTACCGTGTTTTAACCGTATTTTTTAGGGATTGATTTATTTATAAATCTGAGTATTTAATTATCGCGTTACAGAAATTCTTGCAGACTTTTTACGAAATCATAAAACCTTATATTTAGTGTCCGTCCAGAAACGAGGATTTTTGTTCGAGATCAAGGCCTGCGAAAAATTTTACCGAAGGCATATAGTTGATATTCCGAGGATAAAATTTTGAGCATAACGCAGAGATCGGACAAAAAGACAGTTTCTGGATGGGCACTATTTAGGGAGATTTATTCGGTTACCTATCTACAGGAGGGATCTTATGGGAAACGAAAAGAAAAAAAAGACGAGGAAGTCCGGAAAGACGTTAGAGACCGCCCGCGAAGCCGGTTATTTTGCTAAGAAGATGTTGACCAGCGCCCTCAAAGCCACGGAGGAAGGCCGCCCCACGGGATGGTCCATGGTGACCTGGTGGCAGGGTGAACTGATTGCCAAGGCCATGGGGGTTGAGCTGGTATTTCCGGAAAATTACGGGGCCTTTTGCGCGGCTGTGCGCAAGGCGGAACCGCATCTGGAGGTGGCCGAGAGCGAGGGCTTTCCGGCCACTCTTTGTGGATATGCCCGCAATTGCATTGGATATACCAAGATGTTGGCGGATAATGACTTTGTTCCGCTGGCAGATGCCCCTGGGGGCGGGTTAGCCAAGCCGGTCTTTTTGTTAAGTTCCGGTTGTGCCTGTGACGCCCGCTATAAATGGTTTCAGGCCCTGGGACGGTATCTGGATAATACACCGGTATGGACCCTCGATATTCCCCAGACCGGCGCCAATGAATTTTTTTTAAAAGGCAACAAAGAGGCCGGCCTAAAATTTATGGTCCTTCATCTTAAAGAATATGTATCTTTTTTAGAAAATCTTTTAAAAAAGAAGTTAGATTATGACAAATTAAGTGAAATGGTTGATATGACCTATAAGACCCTTCGCCTGGCCTATGAAGTCGACGTTTTGCGCCGGGCCGTGCCATCCCCGATGGTCGGTACCGATTTTTGGTCCATTATGATTCCTCATCTTTATCTTCCGGATGATCCGGAGGCCTATGAATTTTATCAACGGGTGTATGCTGAGGTCAAAAACAAGGTGGATAACAAGATTGGAGCGATTCCCAACGAAAAATACCGGATGATGTTTTCAGAGCTTCCGCCCTGGCATTCCCTGGGCTTTTTTGACGAATTAGCAGAACGATTCGGAATTGCCATCGTGATCGAGAGCTGGAACTATCATGCCAATCTACCCATTCCCGAAGAGGAAATTCAAGGGGTTACCGATCCGATCGAGCTGATTGCACGGCTATCCTACCAGAAATGGACGGAATATAACGGGGTTGCGCGTAAATATGAGGTTGAACCGGGCTTTTTTATGGCGGCCTATTTTCAATACGCCGAAGATTACAAGGTCGACGGCCTCTTTGCGCACCCGCTGATGTCCTGTCGTCCGGCGACCTACACGCTTTTGCATACAAGAAACATGCTGGAGGAAAAAATCAAGATCCCGGGTGTGGTTATTGATGGCGATATTATTGATCTGCGGGTGTTTAATGAAGAAGAAGCATTTTCAAAGGTGGAAGCCTTTGTTGAAACAATGGATCATTATCGGGATTTACGCAAAGAGGCAGGAATGGCCTGGTAATCAAGAAAGGAGAATTTATCCATGGCATCTGAGAATACACTTAAAGGACTGGCAAAGGCGAAGGATGTATATGAATACCGTAGCAAACGGGCCCGTGAATTAAAAACGGAGGGTAAAAAGGTACTCGGCTATTTTTGTTGTTATCCCCCGTTGGAAATCATGACCGCTCTGGATTTTTTACCGATTAGAATCCTGGGTGATATGGACGAGCCGATCACGATCGCAGATGGATATCTGCCGACCGTCATGTGTATATTTTACCGCAGTTGTTTTGATTTAGGTATGAAAGGCCGTTATGATTTCCTGGATGGTTTTATCGGGGCGCACGCCTGCGATGGCGCCGAACGGACTTCCCATATCTGGAAAAACTATATCAAAAGCCCCTGCAACTTTTTTTTGGATATTCCCCATACGTCCCGCACGGAAGCGGTTGATTATTTTAAGTTACAATTATCTTATTTCAAGGAAACCTTAGAAGAATTTACCGGAAAAAAGATCAGTCCGGAGCGTATCCGGGAGACCATTGCGCTTCATAACAAACAGCGGGCGCTGGTCAGAGATCTGTATAACTTAAGAAAACCCGACCCCCCCTTAATCTCCGGATCTGAAATGTTGCAGGTCGTCATAGCTCTGATGATGATACCGATAGAAGAAGGCAATGTTCTCCTAAAAGAAGTAATTGAGGAAGTCAGCGCGCGTAAGGACGTTGTGGAAAAGAAAACCGGCCGCTTGCTTATCTGGGGGTCACTCATTGACAATACCGCCTTTACCGATATGATTGAAAGTGCCGGCTTTAATATCGTTATTGAAGACACCGCCCTTGGGGTCCGGCCCTTCTGGCATGATATTGAAGATACCGAAGACCCCTTAATGGGTCTGGCCAAACACTACCTGGAAGAAGTCAAGTGCCCCCGCACGTTTGCACAAACCGGTTCGTCTTACAAGGAAGACCTGGAGAACAGATTCAGCTATTTGAAGGAGTTTGCCAACCACTGGAAGGTAAACGGGGTGTTTGGTAATATTATCCGCAACTGCGATATCCACGGCTATGAGGTTCCGGCCGTACGGGATTATTTGGAAGGTCTGGGATTGCCTGTTCTGATTATCGAACAGGATTATTCAACGGCTGCCTTAGAACCTTTGAGAACGAGATTCCAGGCATTTGCGGAAAGGATCAGTTAATCGCACGGTGGTCTTTATATCCAATGCCGTTGACTTAAGCGTTTTGGCCACATGCAACGACATGTGATGAAATCATAAAAAAATGTAGTTAAAGTTTTGAGTGAGCTAAAGTGATCTAACCGGTTGAAAATTAAATAATTTAATCCTTCCATCTGCGTAAAAAAGTCAGGAGCGTCCTTAAGTGGAGGGGAGATGTATTTTGAAAAAAGGACGGGTTCATGTTTTTTACAGGCCTTGACATCGGTTCGACCATCACAAAGATTGTGATTAAAAATGAAACCGAGATTTGTTCCACGGTTATAAGGCCCACCGGGGCGGAACATCGCAGGTTGGCCCATAAAATTATGGAAGAAGCCTTAAAGGGTGCAAATTTATCATTCGATAAAATTGATTATATTGTCGCTACCGGCTATGGACGAATTAACGTGCCCTTTGCGGACATCCAGGTGACGGAAATAACCTGTCACATGCGGGGAGTTAACTGGCTGTTTCCGGGTGTAAAAACCATTATCGATATTGGTGGTCAGGATTCGAAAGGGATCAAAGTTGAAAATGGAAAACTGGTTAACTTTGTTATGAATGATAAGTGTGCCGCCGGAACCGGACGTTTTTTAGAGGTCATATCCGAAGTCCTTGGCGTTAAGCTGGAAGATATCGGGGAAATTTCTTTAAGGTCCACCAATCCGGCGGACATCAGCAGCATCTGCACGGTATTTGCGGAACAGGAAGCGCTGCTGCGTTTATCGGAAGGGACATCGATTGAAGATATCCTGGCGGGGATCCTCAAGGCCAATGCGAGCCGGATTTATTCGATGGTGAGAAAAATAAAAATCGAAAAGGAGGTCGCGATTACCGGAGGCGGTGCTAAAAATATCGGATTTTGGAAAGCCCTGGAAGAAAAGATCGGATTTCCGGTGGTTGTTCCTCCTGAACCCCTCATTACCGGCGCATTGGGCGCTGCACTGATCGCCGCTGAAAAAGCAGGTAAAATGAGTGCTGAGGAACTAAAAGAGAACCGGAAAAAGCGGAAACTGGAAGCCGTTACTTTTTTTGATGGAGAATCAACCAGAGGGCAGATGGCATAAGGAGAGATTTATACAGGATGCCATATATAGCAGGTTTAGATATCGGTTCGGCGCAATCCAAGGCGGTGATTATGCAAAACCGCACATTGTTAGCGTACAGCACCCGACCGACCGAAGGAAATTTTACCCAGTCTGCAGAGGATGTGTTAAAAGCAGCGCTTGAAAAAGCGAATTTGTCTTATGCCGACATTGATTTGATCGGTGCATTAGGGTTGGGCGCTGTGTTTATTTCCTATCCTTTCACCAAAATTTCAGACATATCGTGTCAAAGCCGGGGGACTCACTTTCTTTTTCCCTCTGTTCGAACGCTAATTGAGGTCGGGAATCAGGCAAGCAAGATTATTAAAGTCACCGCGGTCGGCAAGGTTTCGGACTGTCTGGTCAGTGACCGCTGTGCCGCAGGTAGCAGCCGTATCCTACAGATCATTGCAAAGGTTCTAAAAGTCGATCTCGAAGATATGGGGGCCCTGTCACTAAACTCGACCCATCCGGTTAAATTTACCACCGGTTGTGCCGTTTTTTTAGAAACAGAGGCCATTTCCCGTGTCGCTGAAGGCATGTCCAAGGAGAACATTGTTGCCGGCCTTCACCAAACCTTGGCTGCCAGAATTTCTGCGATGGCACTGCGAATGAGGCTTGAAGGGGATTATGTCATTACCGGCGGGGGGGCCAAAGATGGTGGACTGGTAAAGGTCATGGAAGCAAAGATGGGCCAGCGTTTACTTGTGCCCGAGGAACCATTGATCACC
>JAFDFH010000522.1 GCA_019309945.1 Deltaproteobacteria bacterium | reverse complement strand
CATTTTGTAATCATTCAACGTACGATAAGTACGCCTCATGATTACAAAATTTACACGCCTTGAATTTAAACTTTTTTCGAAACCGTCTAAATCGGACTTTTTACGAGTTCATCAGTGTTCAATAGCATATAAAAATGTATTTTTGAAAAAGCAAGTTTCCTTTTTTCCTCTTTTATTAAAAGGTGCGCTCCGGGCAACCCAGGAACACGAACTGGAACAAACCGGATAAACAGATTTATTAATGTAATGAGGTAGTTTCAAAGGTAAAACAAATAAGGGGCAATTACATCTTTACAAAGATTTTCGCCTGTGGAATAAATTAATTCGGACTTGAATCGATCCTTTTTCGCAAGCATAAGTGTCATCAACCCTAACCTTCCCATTGACCTTGCGAAAAAGCTTTTTTTTTGCAGTTTTAAAAATAAGCCCGCCGGCAGGAGTGTTTAATTGAAAAAGAGCTTGGCTATCCTCAAGGATTTTGAAAATCGTGAAAGGAGTTTTATGTCCCCGTTCGGATGCTTGAGCGCCGAGTCTCGGGGCCGCATGAAAGCGGAGGTCCCCTGCCCGGTTCGAGCTGCTTTTCAACTGGACAGGGATCGGATCGTTTATTCCAAGGCTTTCAGGCGATTTATCTCCTCTGGGCGCCCATTATCGAACCCGATTGACCCACACTATCGAAGTCGCTCAGATTGGAAGAACCATCGCCCGGGCAATGTACCTCAATGAAGACTTGGCTGAAGCCATCGCCCTGGGGCACGATCTGGGTCACACGCCATTTGGGCATGGCGGTGAGACCGCCCTTAAAGAAATTTATTCGAACGACTTCTCACACAATGAACAGAGTCTGCGTGTTGTTGATGTACTAGAAAATAATGGCAAAGGGTTGAATCTAACCTATGAAGTTCGTGATGGAATATTGAAGCACTCCAAGGGGTATGGAAAAATTATCCCGGATGATCCTGAGGAGCTGGCCGGTACTATTGAAGGCAAGGTCGTACGAATAGCAGATATAATGGCATACTTGAATCATGATCTCGATGATGCCGTCCTTAGCGGCGTGATCCGTGAAGATCAAGTTCCGGAATCGTGTTCCCGAGTTCTTGGACACACCCATTCAGATCGTGCCCGGACGATGATACAGGATCTTATTTTTTCAAGCAAGGTTAAGAATGGTGAGCTTTGCTTGAATATGAGTGATGAAGTTTATTCAGCCATGACCCGATTAAGAAGTTTCCTTTTCGAAAATGTATATCGCTCACCTCGGGTGCATAAAGAGTTTATAAAAGCCAAAAAGATTTTAATCGAACTTTATACCTTTTTTTTAAATAACGAAGCGCTTCTTTTAGAGGAACTCAAAAATATGGAATTACCGGTATGTGACGGTCAATCCAAAGAGAGAACGGTTTGCGATTTTATTGCCAGCATGACGGATACAGATGCCATGGATCTTTATAAAAAAATATTTTTTCCTTCACCTCACGTATAAATCTTATAAATGGTGATCCATTGCTTCTCCAAACAGGCAAAGCCAAGCACCAGCGTAAAACATATCTTCCTTTTTTAAGTCGCCTGGAGGCACTTTTTGAAGCCATGGATCAAAAGTACAAAGAAGCGGCTGAATATTATGGCTTTTACTGTGAGGGTTGTGAAGATAATTGCTGTCGCGCCCGTTTCTATCATCACTCCCTTTTGGAATATCTGTATATTACTGAGGGGTGCTCAACGCTTTCACAAGACAAGCAAATCAAAATAAAAAACAAAGCATTAGAAGTATGCCGGCAAACAGACGCGGACGAGAACAAGGGACTGACCGTACGACAAATGTGCCCGTTAAATTTTGGTGGCTTGTGTATACTCTACCATTACCGCCCGATGATATGCAGACTGCACGGCATTCCCCATGAACTTCATAAGCCGGGGCAAAAGATCACATACGGCCCAGGATGCGATATGTTCAAAAAAAGGTGCCAGGGGAAAAACGACTTCAAGTTTGACCGAACGCCTTTTTACATTGAAATGGCCGGTCTCGAAAATGAGTTGCGACAGGCTGTGGGTTTTCTAAAAAAGCTAAAAATGACCGTTGCCCGGATGATCGCAGGCAGCCCTATCCCTTTCTAATCAATCATGAAACATCTGAGTATTGATAAAGTTGACAAATTGTCCGGAAGGAGGCTCGAAACCAATGCCCCCTTTTCATTTCGCTGCCATTCCGATCTTGCCTGTTTTAATCGATGTTGCCGGAATCTCAATCTTTTTTTATACCCATATGATGTTATCCAAATCAAAAATCATTTAGGAATTTCCTCAGACCTGTTTTTGGAAAAATATGTCGATGTTGTGCTGCGGGATACCAATTTTTTCCCCGAGGTGCTTTTGCGCATGTCGGAGGACGAAGAAAAGACGTGTCCGTTTTTAACGGCATCGGGATGTTCAATTTATATAGATCGCCCGGATACCTGCCGCTGGTTTCCCGTTGAAGTGGGTGTAATTTTTGATGCCCAAACAAAAAAGACAAAATCGGTTTACTTTTTCAGGCCGCCGGATTCTTGCCTGGGACAATATGAACATGACACATGGACGATTAAAACGTATTCTAAAGATCAAAAAACAGCTATTTATAATCAAATGACGATTCGCTGGGCGGACCTAAAACGTCTGTTTCAAACCGATCCATGGGGAGCGGAAGGACCCTATGGGCCAAAAGGAAAAATGGCTTTTATGGCGACTTACAATGTTGACCGTTTTCGAGAATTTGTCTGCAATAGCAGTTTTCTCAAGCGCTATAAAATAAATTCCGAAATACTCAGGAAGATCAAAAACG
>JAFDFH010000521.1 GCA_019309945.1 Deltaproteobacteria bacterium | reverse complement strand
ACGATCACCGAGATGGTTCTTGCCAAACTGTCCGGTGGCATAGCCCTGGGCCTTGAGTAACCCGGCAATGGTGGTATCTTCCACCTGCATTCCCCCTTCGGCACCGGGCAGTCCGACCTTGGAAAGTCCGGTACGGAAGACGCTTTGCCCCATGATGAAGGAGGAGCGGCCGGCGGTACAGGACTGTTCACCATAATAATCGGTGAAGGTCATACCCTCTTTGGCAACGCGGTCGATGTTGGGGGTCTGGTATCCCATCACGCCGTGGGTATAGGTGCTAATGTTGCTTTGGCCGATATCGTCGCCCCAGATGACCAGGATGTTAGGTTTCTTTGCCTCTGCGGCACTAACCGGCCCGGCAATAAATGCCAGAACAGCCAGGATCGCAGCCACCATAAACATGCTTCTGCCAATAAATTTCCTTTCCTTCATTTTATTCTCCTTGTTAAGTGTTTATAAACTTCTGAACAGGTCATTTATATTGAGAGGCCAAATATAGAGATGTGAAAATAACGAGATTTGCCCTCATTGTCTATGAAGCACGTATTTTGATTCGAACCGTGCAAGTAGCTCACTGATAGTGGTGTACAGCTTAAAATACTTACCATAAATTTTCCACCTAACCGTTTAATCTTTAGCTCATAATTGGGCTATTTGCAAAGTCTTTCTATATTTATTGTAAAGAATAGGGGGCAGCCCTTTAGGGCTTGCTCGCCTCCCAAAAATCTATAACTCGGAAAGGTACCAGGCAAATAGTGCTCTTTTAGGGAAAAAGAAATTTTAGTTGCAGTTAAGACACTATGTAAAAAGATGAACACCGAACATCAAACGATTATTTTTTTCTTGATTTGGTGGCAAAAAGTGATATCATACTACATGTATGAACAGGAACCATCGAAAAACTCTGAATACCGTCTTCGCTGACCCGGTTTCCGGCAATATTGAATGGCGGAAAATCGAAGCCTTGTTCAAGGCCGTGGGCTGCGAAATCATTGAAAGCAGTGGTTCCCGTATCACTATTTTGCATAAAGGCAGCAAAGCCACCTTCCACAGGCCGCATCCAGGTAAAGAGGCCCTGCGGTACCGGGTGATTGCTGCTCGTGATTTTCTCAAAATGATAGGAGTGACGCCATGAAAAACGCCATGACTTACAAAGGCTATGTCGCCCGTGTTGAGTTTGACCCGAAAGACCATATTTTCTTTGGTCGCCTCGCAGGCATTCGCGACATTATCAGCTTTCACGGCGAGACAGTAAATGAGCTGGAAACAGCTTTCAAAGAAGCTGTTGACCATTATCTTGACACTTGCGCCGAACTGGGAGAAAAACCTAACAAACCCTACTCCGGCACGTTGACCCTGCGCATTTCGCCCAGTATTCATGCCGCAATTGCCACCGCAGCTGAGACCAGCGGCAAAAGCCTCAACAAATGGGTTGCTGACACTCTGGATCAAGTTATTCATGCTGACTAACTCCATAAAGCATTGTCGGCCAACTGCTCAGCAAGGTGCTGGAAAGATATGACATCAATGCCGTCCTTGGTTCTCATTGCCGGTCCATGGAGGCAGACGATGATCCGACGCTGCAGGCCTTTGAGTTGCGCCACAGCACGCAATTCATCCGCGAAGTGACTGGGATTGGCCAGCAGCCTCTGGTAAGTCTCCTCGGACAGCAAATCGATCACATGAGCGTAGGGAAAGGTGGCTCTAAGCCATGTACTCTTGCCCGATCCGCGTGGACCCAAAAGAAAAAAGCTCTGTTAAGGGGCCTTTATGATACGGTTTAGAATCATTTGATAACCTTATCGTCATATTTCATTGAAATATGACGATAAGGCAAACAAACATCCCTCATATGTCAAGCTGAATATCAATTAGACGGTTTTTCTAACCTCAATAATATTGCTCTTCTATCAAGCTTAAACCCGTAACAACAGTCTGCCCTCCCCGTCCCGAGACCGGGACGGGATCGGGAGGCACTACATA
Organism: Deltaproteobacteria bacterium; assembly: GCA_019309945.1. Classification (GTDB taxonomy): domain Bacteria; phylum Desulfobacterota; class Desulfobacteria; order Desulfobacterales; family JAFDFH01; genus JAFDFH01. Next base: position 504 of record JAFDFH010000521.1, on the reverse strand, counting down.
CTCGAATCTAAAAGACAGGAATACAAGATAGTCTATGGTGCTATTCCCAAAGATGATTGTGAAATTGCAATACTCAGTCGTTCCATGCTCAAAATCATGACTGAACTGGGTTCACATATAGAGGTACCGAAAAGAGATGTGACGGAAAATCGCGTCATGCCGACCCTCATTGAGAACACGGATGCGTTTCCCGACTTGAGGCCCTTGATTCGGATCCAAAGCAATATTGAAAAACCAGCGGATGCTTTTGTTGCCGTTCGATATCGAGATTACTGGTTTTGGATTGATGATCGGGATTTCCCATCCAAACGAGTCTTTTCGTTCCTGATGATTCTGTTTACGCTCGCTGAAACTGGCGGGTCTGAACACGCTCCGATAGTGACGATTCCGGCCGGTTAAAGAATCAATTTGAAGGCGGAGGCGGAAATTTCTCGAGAATTTTCTGTACGGCTTCCGCTATTAACTTCTCCCTTTTCTCCGGAGTCATATCAGCACTTATTTGAG
>JAFDFH010000520.1 GCA_019309945.1 Deltaproteobacteria bacterium | reverse complement strand
AAGGACGCATTCTACATTCCCGCCATACAGGAGTTCATCGACCGCGACCTGAGCTGTATCGAACCGAACGAAAATTGGCTCACCATGCCAAAGCCTGTCTTTGCAAGGAAAAGGCGCAGATCCCACCGCAGAAGATAAGCTACAATATAGTCCATATGGTAAAAGCCCCAGTCGTAACATCTGAATAAGTCCGTGCATTCCGAATACTTCCCCCTTTTGCAAAGGGGGATTGAGGGGGGTGCTGTAACTATTTTTCTTGACTTATGCCAAAATATAACGATAATTCTCGTATCGTAATCGTTTTTTCGGGGGAAGCCATGGTTGAAAATGATCAGGATAAGTCGACCTACAGACTCGCAGGGTATGCGGCGCTCATTGAGCGGTATGACCTCGATGTCATCCCTAACTGGCACAAGTCCTTTGTAACAGTCAGCGGAATCCACCGAATAAACTCAAGCGGAGCCGTAATCGAGGAGGTCTACCCGTCCAAGTACTGGCCGGGAGACACGCTGGGCGACCATCTCGAATTCGCGCTCAAGTATGACGGGACGAATCTGGCGATCCTTGCCAGCTTGTTTCAGAAGGCACCGGAAGAAGATCTCCTTGAATATGTCCGGTCCAAACCGACCGGTAAATATTCTAGACGATTGTGGTTTGTGTACGAGTTCCTGACCGGCAAAATGCTCCCGCTGGATGACCTGAAGCGGGGCAACTACATCGACGTGCTTGAAGCGGATGAATATTATACGCTCACCTCGGTCCGCCAAATTCGACGTCAACGGGTCAACGATAACTTGCTGGGTAACAGCCGATTCTGTCCAACAGTTCGCCGCACCGATATTCTGCGTAACTTCGAAACGGCCGACTTGCCCAAGCGATGCCGGCAAGTAATGGCTGGCCATTCCCCGGAATTGTTGAAGCGGGCGCTCGGCTACCTTTACACCAAGGAGACGAAATCGTCCTTTGAAATCGAACACATCCGACCCACCACAACACGTACCGAGCGCTTTGTGGCGATGCTTCAACTGGCTGAACAAGAAGACTTTTGCCGTAAAGCGCAGTTGATCGAGGTTCAGGGCCGCATTGTCGATGCGCGATTCCGCGATTCCGGTTATCGATTGAGTCAGAACTACGTCGGCGAGACGGTCGCATGGCAGAAAGAGAAAGTTTATTTCGCGTGTCCGAAGCCGGAAGACCTGGCCGACCTGATGGAAGGCCTGACCGCCGCCAACGAGCGCATGAACACCGGAGGGGTGTCCGCATTGATTCAGGCAGCCGCCATTGCCTATGGATTCGTTTTTCTACACCCGTTCGAGGACGGCAATGGTCGAATCCACCGCTTTTTGATCCACAACATTCTTGCCCGACGAGGCTTTACACCCGAGGGCGTTATGTTTCCCATCTCAGCGTCCATGCTGAAAAATCCCGCCAACTATGACGCCTCTCTGGAAGCGTTTTCCCGTCAGCTCATGCCCCTGGTGGAATACTCGCTCGGCGAAGATGGCCGTATGACCGTTCATAACGATACGGCCATATGGTACCGCTATATCGATATGGTGCCCCAGGCGGAAGCACTTTTCCGTTTTATAGAACAGACCATCGATACGGAACTTACCAGCGAATTGGCGTTCCTGGCCAATTACGACAATACCAAGAAAGCCATCCAGGAGATCGTGGACATGCCCGACCGGCAGATCGACCTCTTCATTCGCTTCTGCCTTCAAAACAATGGGCGACTCTCAGTACGGAAACGCGCAAGCCACTTCGATTTTCTATTAGATGAAGAAGTTGATCAAATGGAAAAAGCCGTTCAATCTGCTTACGGAGACTCCGTCTTATAAGTGTTTTCGAACATGTTTAAAATGGTTTAGAACATGAAATACAAGGAGCTGCTTATAGAATACAATCTTTTATTAAGCGAGAATAGTCGCTTAACGGAAGAAAACAATAGATTGAAAGCACAGTTTGGGATCATGAAATCCAAGCCCTCTAAAAATAGCATTACAAAAATAATTGCAGAAAAGACCAAACTTGATGACGAGTCAACTGGCGGCGCCTCATTTTTAAATGTAAACAACACATCGGATTCCATCTCAAAGATCAAACTGTTCATGTCACTCTTCAAGGGTCGTGATGATGTATATGCGAAGCGGTGGGAAAACAAAAAGAAAGCAACATCGGGGTATTCACCGGTTTGT
>JAFDFH010000519.1 GCA_019309945.1 Deltaproteobacteria bacterium | reverse complement strand
TCCTGAATGCTCAATTCAAACATCAGGTTCATACCCTGTCCGGAGCGTTCCACAAGGCCGCATTTGGCAAAAATATCCGCAATACGCCGGTTACGCGGCAATTGACGGTCAAGAATATTCTGTTCGGTAATACCAGCAGGAAAGCCACCCGGACTTTCGAGTACTAATCGGCGGGGGTGTTGTCTTATAAAAACACTGCCGCCAAGCTGATAGTCCCGATGGCTGACGGCATTTAAAACAGCTTCGCGAACAACACGCTCGGAAAAAGTCGGAATATCCAGAACAAACAGGCCTGACTGAAAGTGCTGGATATCATTCCGCAGGTTAATAAGATTCCATAGTTCATCGTAGAAGCTGAAAAAACCCTGCCGAAATTCCTTTCTCTGTTGAGCAGGACCAGAGGCGTCGGAGGCACGATACTCGAAAATAACTTCCGCCTGAGCAAGATGTCGCCCAAGTGCCTTCCGGGTGCCGAACAAAATCAGGGCAGCATATGTTAAGCCGCCGTCAACCTGGGCTTCAGCGTCATTAAGCAGCTGTTCCTGAGTAAGAGTGGTTAAAACCCGATTCCCGGACTTGTTAATCCAGCGTTTGCGAAAGTCTTCAATAGACAACGTGTCCAAATCATCCATGGTAGCGGAAGCGCATATATCCGCCGAGAAATCATGCCCTGCCTCCGCAAAAATACCACGCAGCCGGTCTTCGGACATTGCTATCAGGCTGTCGCCCTGTCGTTGCCAGTAAATCCCTTTATATTTGACGGGATTTCCGATTGGATGCGTGGGAACATGAAAAATCAGAACCCGGCCCTCAGGGTGATTGACTATGCTGAAATCAATGTTTAAATGTAATTGTTCGATAAGACCAGACCTTGTTCGTTCCGGTTGCTTGAAAGCCTGAGAACCCACAACACTTCTGGGACGTTTGTCTGTTACCCCAAGCACAAGCTTTCCGCCGCCTTCATTGGCCAATGCCGCACAATATTTGACAAGAGTCTCAAAGTGAAAGCTTTTTCCGGCTTCCTTGAATTCGAGATGTTCTCCCTCTTTGGAAGTCGTTAGCTCTTCCAGTTGTTCCATTGTCATTTGGTTGTTCATAAATCTTTCCGTATCTCTTTATGGAGTTAAGGGGCTCCTTTTTATCATATAAACCTCCACCGGTTATAGTTCGCGGAAATGCTATGTAAATATTTGGTATTAATAAGCTAAACACTAAAAATAGTCAAGAATGCTCGCGAATTAGCCCAAATTCTTGATAAATTATTTGGATGTCGTGGCGCTTTTTATGTCATGTCAGCGTAATCGCGAAAGGAAGAAGGGTTGCTGAATTGTTATCCACTCAAAGACTCCAGAGGGTGCCGCAACCTTGACAGGATTTCGGGGGCTTCTCAGTTTGACGTTTTTCTCTGAATGTACGGTACCTTTGTCCGGACCAAATCTCGGATAGTGTGCTATCAAAAACGTTACCCAGAATAATAGATTCGTATTCAGAGGTGGCAAAGGGAGAAATGCAGCATGGTAGAACGTTGCCGTTGGCGGTAATGTACATGAGGGTTTGGGGCCGATAGCACTTCTTCCATGGCAAGGGGTTGCTCAAACCTGTCTGCACACTTGCAAGCGGGTCGCTGAGTCCGGAAGCATTGAATTTTACACCGGACTGTTTGGCAATCGCATGGCTTGCATTTATCAATTCAGTTACGGCCGCATCCGAATCCATGAGTGTCTTTTCAGGCCTTGCCAGACCATATCCTTCATCGTCCTGAAAATAAACCAGGCGTTGCAGATGAACTTCGGTTACCCCCAAAGACCCTGCCAGCCGGACAAAATCAGGAAGCTCGGAAATATTTTCGCGGGTTCCCAGATACCAGAGCGAAAGCTTGGGACGTGAAACCTGCAGAGATCTTATGCGGTCAGAAAACGTTTGCACGTTGCCGACGATGCGGTCAAATTTATCACTGCTGCGCATCGCCTTGTATCCTGCCGGGGATGCAGCGTCCAAAGAGATGCGCAGTTCGTCAAGGCCGGTATCGATGAGTTGATGCTGACGTCTTTCATCGAGCAGAACACCGTTGGAATTAAAAAATACATATGCCTTCCGATTTTTAAGATATTTGATCATATCCGGGAGTTCTTCGTTTAAAAGCGGTTCACCAATCCCGTGCAGCGCGGCCCGCTCGAGCTCCGGAAGTTGGTCGCATATCATGATTAGTTCTTTCA
>JAFDFH010000142.1 GCA_019309945.1 Deltaproteobacteria bacterium | reverse complement strand
AGCCAAAAGCAAGGCGGGGTTCATCATATCACCCTGCAGACACCGGATATCGCTGAAGCCCAAAAGACCCTCGCTAAATACGGTATCCCCTACTTCGGGTATAATGAATACGAGGATCATTACTGGAAAGAGATTTTTATACACCCCCAAGACGCTTTCGGGGTCTTGATTCAGATCGCAGAATTCAATCCGGACGACTGGCTTGACGATTCTGTCAAGCTGCCGGGAAAAACCAAATGGTCCGTTCAAAAAATCGAGGACGGATACGCGGTATCCTTTTCCCATCCCGGCGGCGGAACCGTGAAACACGAGCTGACACGGGAGGAGCTTGTCAAGCTAGTTCAGGATCTGGAAGACGCGCTATAAATCGGGATTTTGAAACCGTTTCGTAACTACTCACGTAGTCAGGCTGAAGCTGTTTAGACTGAAGGCTGAAGGGGTCAGAAAAGCACGATTGCCGTACTTTGGCGGAAATATCTGATTCTTGATCAAACATAGCTTTAAAATGCGCTTTTTCCTAACAGTCTTCAGCCTTCAGCCTGTCCACCTGAGTAGTTACACCGTTTCTAATGAAAAGGGTTCGAGGATTCCAACAGCAGGGTTCCAGGCGCATCCCGTCCGGCTTGTATTGGCATTCCTCAGCTCATCAGAAATGGCAACCGTATTCACACCATAGTATGTCAAATTAGCCAGGGATGTCCCATAGGGGAGTCCAGCCGGGACCCGGTGCCGACGATTACGTCATTGACCCGGCGTACCCCGCAGAGGTCTAGTTTTAAAAAATCCACAGCCGGCGAGACAGATGGTTTTCGCCCAAAATCCTCGATTTTTCCAGTTTGGATCAAACCGGCAACTTGACCGCATTGCCGACATCTGTTATCTTAATTGCAGTCGTCAGTATCCGGATGAAAGTTGCCGCTGGGTTGCCTACACCGCTACATATTGTGATTCTTCCGCTTATATACACAACCTGAAATTTTTCCTTAACCCGCTCTCAAAAAGGGAATTTTTATCAAATCAAACAAATATCAAACAAATTGATGTCAAGGACGCAAATTTTTATTTTGATGACAAATAATTGTTTGTAGACAAAATGCAACTCTTGGAATTACGACTTCATATGACGGTTTTGGATTGCAAATCTCGAAAATTTGTTCTTGTCTGCAAGAAAATTACTGACAATAAAATCAAAAATACTCCAATTGACGCTTCTCTAATACTTTAGTACCTTTTAATATACCGTTAATGTTACTCCGCTTCTTATTTTAGCTCAATTCTTTGTTTCAAAATGGCTGTTTGATTTTGTTTGGCCTTAATAAACTGGGGGTGTCCTATGAAATACAGATCAAAACTTACAGGCTGTCTATGTTTTATTTTCTTTGCCATAGGAGCTTTCATAACCCCGAAAATTGGGATGGCGTTGGAACCGGTTGTCATCGGCGTTCTCCATTCAGAGAAGTTTCCCTATGCGACTATGATGAAAAATTCGATTGAAATGGCGCTGGAGGTTATCAATAAGGAGGGTGGAATCAAAGGCCGGCCTTTGAAACTTGTGTATGCAAATGACCAAGGAAAACGGGAACCTGGAGAAAGGGCCATTAAAGAGTTAGTTAAAAAAGCCGGTGCAATTATGCTTGTCGGTGCTTATCACAGCAGTAATACCGTGTATATGGCCAGGATTGCGGATAAGTTAGACACGCCTTTTCTGATATGCACTGCTTCGGATGACAGGGTCACTCAAAGGAAGTGGCGTAATGTCTACAGGTTAAATGCTCCGGCCAGTGAATATGCAAGGGGACTGGAGGATTTTCTGCTGAAAAAGATCAAACCAAAATCCATGGCAATTGTATATGAAAACAGCCCTTACGGCACCGGTGGGGCGCTGAGGATGATGTGGTTTTGCCGTGAGCAAGAAATTGATATTAAAGCCATTGAACCCTATCATAAGGAAAGATTGAGGCCAGACTATTTCGAACGTCTTGTTGACCCAATGAAAAAAGAACCGCCCGACGTGATCTACATGGTTTCTTACCTCAATGACGCGAATTTACTGGTCAAAACGATTCGGGAATCGAAGATCAATTCGCTGTTGTGTGGTGGTGCTGGCGGTTTTACCCACCAAAAATTCACTAATAAAGCAGGAGAATTCGCCAATAATCTGTTGACAGCGACTCTATGGACCCACCAATTACGATATCCAGGAACCAAAGAATATTACGATGGATACATCAAAAAATATTCCATACCGCCGGACTATCATGGAGCAGAAGCCTATTCAATCCTGCTCGTGGCAGCAGATGTTTTTAAGAGGGCTGAATCTTTTCAGCCTGAAAGTATACGATTAGCATTAGATAAAACTGACATTATAACACCTTTCGGCCCTGTGAATTTTAAATCATATGGAAAATTCGAGAGGCAGAACAGCCTTCCCACACAGGTCCTTCAGATTATTGATGGAAAATTCGAATGTGTCTGGCCCGAAGCGCTTGCAACGACAGGGTTTATTCCACCCGCTTATTGGAGACGTTCGGATTAATGGCAACATATTCAGTCAAATTAATAGAATGAAGGAGGTGGTAACATAAAAAATTAAACGTTTACGGACGAAGATCAATAAATATTAATAAAAATTAAGGAGGAAACTACAATGCGACACAAACTTTTGACCGTTATTATTGGCATCTGTGCGTTCTCGATGATAACCTTTGCTTTTTCAGCGGATTCATTTGCGAAAAAAAGAGTCATTTTTGGCGGAGGCCCGGCGGGTGGAACGTTCCAGGTAGTTGCAAACGCTATACAGGTATATAAGCCGGTTAAAGCCATCGAAGAGTTTAGCGTAAAGGCGCAAACATCTGCGGGTTCTGTAGAAAATTTGAGGAAAACCAACGCCGGAAGACAGCAAATGAGCGTGGTCTACTCCGGACATGTCTGGCTGGGAAGAAACGGCCAGATGAAAAAGGATCCCAAAAAATATGAAAACGTTCTGGCAGTTGCCTGGTTGTATGGTGCTCCGGCTCAAATGGTGGTTCGAGCTGATTCGGGGATCAAGAGCGTAAAGGATCTGGTCGGGAAGAAGGTGGGTGTGGGTAACGCCGGTTCCGGGGCATTTGCCAATTGCGAGCTGTTTTTTACACACATGGGCGTCTGGGACAAGATCGAGCGGAACGCCATGGGTTACAACGACGCAGCCAATGCCTTCGGTAACAACCAGCTGGATGCGTTCTGGCTCTTCACTGCCTTTCCAAGCGGCGCGGTGATCATGGCGGCCCAGACCAACGACATCGCCCTTCTCAACCTGGATGCAGATGCCGAAGCTTCAGGATTTAATAAAAAGTATCCTTACTTTTCAAAACTTGCGGTTCCGGCCGGCACTTACAAGGGGGTGGACTATGACGCGCCTTCATTCCAGGACAGTGCCCTGTGGGTGGCCAATTCCAAGGTCTCCGCAGATGTCGTTTACAAGCTCCTTTCCATTATTTACACGGATGAGGGACTGAAGCACATGATATCCCAGAAAAAAACCTTTAAAAACATGAGCTTAAAAACAGGGGCCACCAATATTATCACCCCGTTTCATCCCGGCGCTGAAAAGTTCTGGAAAGAAAAAGGGATGCTGAAATAAGATAACGGTGATAGGTTATGGGTAATGGGTGATAGGAGCCTATAACCCATAACCTCTTTCCCCTGGCCATAAACATAACGAGGGGGGTAAAAAAGTGTATGAAAAATTAAACAAAATAGAAAAAATAATATTTGATGCCTTATCCGTGATTCTGGTCCTTTTTTACTCCTATTCGGCAGTTTTGAAACCAGCGGCTACCCAGTATCACCGGGGGATATACGTCATTATAACCTATATCCTCATCTTTCTCGTTTACAAATCAAAGCATAAACTTTTGCGAATCGTCGACTATCTGCTGATCCTCCTTTCTATCTTCAGCGTCGGATATTGGATCCTCAATTTTGAAGCCATTAACTACCGGACCGGCGCAGAGACACCCTTTGACATGGCGGTCGCCATTATTGGAGTTCTCATCGGCATCGAGCTGGCCCGACGGGTGGTCGGCAGCGTCTTTGTTGTCATGGGGATATTATTGTTGGTTTACGGAGTCTATGGTGAATATGCGCCCGAACTTTTCGCCCATGCAGGCGACACATTTCCTTGGGTATGTACCAGCATTTTCTACAAGAGCGACGGCGTGTTTGGCATCATGGCCAATGTTCTGGCCACCTATGTAATTCTGTTTGTGCTTTTCGGGGCGTTTTTAGAAAAATGCGGCGCCCAGAGATTTTTTATCGATTTTCCCTTAGCGGCCGTGGGACACAAAACTGGCGGACCTGCCAAAGTCGCCGTCATTGCCAGCGGCCTTTTCGGCTCCATTTCCGGAAGCGCTATTGCTAATGTGGTATCAACGGGCGCCTTTACGATTCCCATGATGAAAAAAGCGGGGTTCAGGCCGCATATTGCCGGCGCCATTGAGCCGGCCGCCTCCATCTCAGGAATGTTCATGCCCCCGATTATGGGTGCCGGGGGCTTTATCATGGCCGAACTCACGGGCATCCCCTATTCCAGAATCATGTTGATCGCTATATTCCCAGCCCTGATGTATATTTTCAGTGTCTATAATATGGTGCATTTTGAGGCCAAGATGCACAATATCAAGGGCGAGAAAAGTGAACATCCGGCTATGGAGATTCTGAAAACCCAGTGGTACTATACGATGCCGCTCATTGTGATCACGATTCTCATGCTGAGGGGCTTTTCGCCGGGCTATTCCGCGATTTTGGGCCTGGTCAGCTGCATTGTCATCAGTTGGTTTAGAAAGAATACACGAATCGGGCTGAAGGAATTTGTGGAGGCCTCCCGGGCAGGCACGGAGAGCAGCCTCAAGATCGGCGCCACCGTAGGGGTCATCGGTATTATCATCGGTGTGCTTACCTACAGCGGTTTGATACTCACTTTTGCCGATATCGTGATCGAACTTGCCGGCGGATCGCTGGTTTTAACCATCCTGCTGATCGCTTTGGCATCACTGGTGCTGGGCATGGGGGTCCCGGTCACCGCAGCATATCTGATTACAGCGGTTGTGGCTGTACCGGCACTGATCCATCTCGGGGTCAACGAGGTGGCGGCCCACATGATCGTATACTGGCTGTCACAGGATTCCAATATTACGCCGCCGGTATGCATCGCCGCCTTTGCCGGGGCCACCATTGCCGAAGCCAATATGTGGAGAACCGGCTTTGCTTCTTTCAAGTTTGCCAAGTTTCTCTATATGGGGCCGTTTTTGTTCGGTTTTGTACCGGCTTTTTCTTTAGACGGCAGCGGCTGGGATATTGTGAAGGCATTTGTACTTATCATCATCGGTACATATGGCTATTCCTGGATTATGAGCGGCATTTGGATAAAGAACGTAAAAGGGGTTTTTAAAAAGGCTCCGGCAGCCTGAATAAAATTACAAGGTAATTTTTATATAAGCGCGGTGATTCCGCTATCATTTCTTTCATGAGGCAGGAAAATGATACTTCCAAAAGTTGAAATAAAAAAAATACTTTTTGCGACAGACCTTTCTGAAAATGCCCGCTATGCCTTTGCTTATGCTGTAAGCCTTGCCAATCTTTATGGCGCCAGCATAACCCTTCTGCATGTACTGGCTGAAGTTCCGGAAACGGTTGATAAAGGTGTAATCGGGTATATCAGCGCAGAGCGCTGGGAGGCCATCAAAAAGCAACACTACCAAGAAGCAAAAGAAACCCTTACCAGGAAAAAAAGAGATTACGTGCCCATCAGGGAGGCGCTGGACCAATTCTGTGAGGATGTAAGATCGAGCCATGAGGACCAGGATTTTGTTGCGGATGAGATTCTTGTGACACGGGGAAATCCGGTAGACCAAATACTGGCTCAGGCTGAAGAAAGAAAGTGCGACCTCATTGTGATGGGCACCCAGGGACATGGAATCCTTGAAGATGCCCTGGTCGGCAGCACTGCCCGGCGGATAATCCGTCGATCCAAAAAACCCGTACTAGTTGTCCGGCTGCCCGAAGAGAAAGATTAGCCGGATATTTAAAACTTGCTTTACCGTTATTTTTAAAAGCCGTTTAAAAAACTAGGGACAGACAGCTGAACAGGTTAACGAGGGTGGAATCACGCTTCGATAAGCCGGTTCTGGATGGCAAAGCGGGAAAGCTCGGCATTATTACGCAGATTGAGTTTCTTTAACAGCCGGGAGTGGTATGTGTCCACGGTTTTGATGCTGATAGGTATTGGGGGATATCCTCGACTAGTTAGACTTAAGATTGTTCAATCGATAAAGCGTGTTATTAACTGCCGAAGGTGATACGCCTAGGTGACGAGCGGTTTCGATTAGTAAAATTCTTCATTCTTCAACAAAATCCTGCCTGTCTTTATCATTGGTACTATCTTTTTTTCGTTTGATTCCCCGGATAATGAAATGATTCAGGGTTCCAGGCGCATCCAGTCCGGCTATTCTTGGCATTCCTCGCCTCATCAGAAATGGTGACCGTATTCACACGATAGTATGTCTAATTAGTCCAGGACGCTCCTATGGGAGCCCATCAATCAGGAGCACTTTTGCCCAAGCGGATACCTGGAAACA
>JAFDFH010000141.1 GCA_019309945.1 Deltaproteobacteria bacterium | reverse complement strand
AAGTATTGGGAAAGGAGATAGATGTTCACGGGGTCAGGGAGGTGATGCTTGCCTTAGGCGGTGATAACACCGTTGTTCAGACTATCTTTGATATTTTTCAGGGAGGTGAAGTTTCTTCTGTTCAGTTAACCACGCGTGCCGATTCATTTAAAAATTTAGGGAACTTAGACAACATAACCCTTCAAGGTAATCTCATTAAAGGCGAAATATGGGTCCCCGGAGTGCATTTGAATTTGGCGCAAGTTAAAGGCCGGGTCATGATCGCCGGGAGCGTATTGAAGGGCGAAGGACTGGAAGCCCGTCTGGGAAATACAATAGGCCGTGAAGGCGTGTTGCGATTAGGCCTGACCGGTGATGATGCGCTCTTTCATCTGGGCATCGGACTTCAAGCTGACCTGAGCCAGGTGCCCCCTATTCTTAAGCGTATTATTAAAGATAGACAGTTTCAAAAAGCGATCGACCGCATCAGCAACCTAAAGGGAACGGCTACCGGCTATTTAGTGTTGGGTGAACGTCTTAATTCGATTAACGCCAGGGTAGATGTCAGGGATTTTCAGTTGACGGCCCAATATCGCCCTCTTCCCTATCCCCTGGAGATAGATCAGGGACACTTCTTTTACGAAGGCAGCAAAATTGCCCTGAGAGACTTGGTCGGTAAGCTGGGAGGATCGCGCTTTTCTAAATTTTCTGGAAAACTGGACTGGGGCAAGGAGCCTTTTCTGGAAATTTCGGCCGGTAAAGCTGATATTCAGATGGATGATATGCATGCATGGTTCTCCTTGACCGAAAGTCTTCAGCGGAAGTTAAAAACAGTTAAAAGCATAAAGGGTGCTTTACGGTTAGCCGGCTTGAAGCTGGAGGGTCCGCTTTTAGAACCGCAGAAGTGGCATTTCCAGGTAGATGGTGAAGTAAAAAATCTAATGGTAGATGCAACTTTTCTTCCCGGTCCGTTGAGATCAAATGCGGCAAAATTAAGGGCAACCCCCCAAGTGCTTTCAGTTGAAGCAGCGGATGCCGAGATGCTCGATATGTCTTTGAAGGGATCGGCGGATCGCTGAGTTTTTCAAGATGCCCCAGGTGTTGACTTTGCCTCCTCATTTGATTTCAAAAGTCCATCTAACCTGGGATAATTCCGGGCAAACAACGATAGCCGGAAAAATCGGCCTGAAAGAGGGCCCTCAAGTTTCAGGGAATGTGGTTTTAAGTAAAGATGAGGTTCATATTAAAGCGCTTCTTATTCAAGACAACGAATCGAATGCAACCATTACGTTCAGGTATAAAAACGATGCATTTGATACATCCTTTAAAGGCAATTTGACGAAAAATACCCTGGATCGACTCTATCGTCAAAATCAGTTCCTGGCCGGATGGTTAAAAGGAGATTGGCAGGCCCGCATATCCCTGAAACAGCCTTTAAGTTCAAGCTTTCAGGGACGGTTGCAGGCCAAGGATCTCCTTTTGCCTGAGGTGTTGGAATGGGGTTTGAGAATAAATGACATTTCTGTAAATTCTCAAAAGAAGCATATCCTGATCGAATCGGCCGGCTTGACCTGGGGCGACAGCCACCTGGACGTCAAAGGGAGCATGGATTTTTCACCGGAGGCAATATTACTCGACATGGCGGTCACCGCGGATGAATTTGATTTGGATCCTATCGAAAAGAAGCTTAAAAAAAATGGTAAAACAAAAGGAGCCGGGCAATCCAAACAATGGAAGCTTCCTCCCGTGCAAGGGATTTTGAGAATCAAAACAGACCGATTTAAATATGCTGATTTCACCTGGATTCCCTTGCAAGCTGAGATGAATTTTAGTGAAAAGGGGGCGGATATCACCGTTAGCGAAGCAAATTTATGCGGGATTGACACTCCGGGGTGGATAAAGGCAGCACCTGGGGAAATCAAGCTCAATTTCACGCCGAGTTCTAAAAATCAGGATTTAAATTCAACGTTTAACTGTCTATTGCAAAAAGATGTGCTTGTCCAGGGCCGTTATAATTTTGAAGGGGAAGTGGCCGGGCAGGGTCGCGCCGATGAATTACTTCAATCATTGCAGGGTAATTTCGATTTTTATGCCGAGAATGGACGAATTCACAGACTTGACCTATTGGCCAAAATCTTTGCTGTTTCGAAAGTTACCCAAGTCCTCAAAGGAAAATCTACTGATCTGGCTTCTGCGGGGTTTGAATATAACTCTTGGAAATTGCACGGGACACTCCAAAACGGCCAGATGGTCATAGATGAAATGGTTCTGGATGGGACGGTCGTGAAAGTAACGTCCGAGGGTAAGTTTGATTTGCAAGACCAAACATTAGATTTTACGGTTCTGGTTGCTCCGTTAAAGACGGTTGATCGCTTTGTCAACAAGGTGCCGCTGTTAAGAGACATTGTGGGAGGTGTCCTGATCGTCATCCCGGTGGCAGTGCGAGGGCACCTGAAAAATCCACAGGTTTTGCCACTGAGCCCGGGCGCGATAGGCTCCCGTTTGGTGAATATTATGAAAAGGACGGTTAAGCTTCCGATCAAGATGATAAAGCCGGCTCAGCCAGAGCCATGAAACATCAGATCGGCTTTTTGACCCGCACTATCGTTCGGCATGGATGACTCCGCTGGTAGGTTTAACCATAAGTTTTTGAGAAGTTACCAGATTTTAGGTCTTAGACGGTTTGTTAATGGGGCTGTCATCTCAATAAAATGAGGGCCGTCCCAGAGGATAAAATGAGGAGGGAGAGCTTATGACAGAAATGGAAGTTTTTTTCCCGGGGGGCAAAAAGGTAAATTCAACTTATAAGGGATTCACCGTTGAAACGGATCAACCCCGCAACGAGGGCGGAGACGGAGCTGCTCCGGAACCGTATGACTTGTTTCTATCCTCCATCGGCACGTGTGCCGGGGTTTATGTGTTGTATTTCTGCCATGAACGGAATATTGACACCTCGGAACTGAAAATAACCCTTCAGTTTGAAAAAAATGAAAAAACCCACATGATCGAGGAGATTCGGATCCATATTCATTTGCCGCCCGGTTTTCCGGAAAAATACAAATCGGCGGTGGTCCGGGTCGCCAAACTCTGTACGGTTAAAAGAAGTCTTGAAGATCCGCCCGGTTTTTCGGTTTATGCCGATATTCAAAAATGAAGGGAAACCCATTTTTCAAATTAATTCAAACTATCGGGTCTATACATCATAACTCAACAACCGTACCGGCCGTGTTGAAAAAAAAGTTGGCCTCAAAAGCGCTCGCCAGCGCCATGGATGCATGCATACCGGTGCAATGGGATACGCCGAGATTCTCAACACGCAACTTTTTCAATTCTAAAATTGTTTGTGTGAGCTGTTCCTTACCGGCACGAAAAAGATGTGCGCCGCCAACGACGGCAAGGATTTTTTTCGTTCCCGTAATTTCCTGGGCGTGAATTAGGGTGTTGATCATACCGCGGTGGGCACAGCCCAGAACCACGACCAAACCATTGGGGGTCTTGACGACTAAGGCCTGGTCATCGGGGAGCGTGTCGGGTTCATAGCCTTTTTCAGTCTTAACATATAGGTTTTTATCAATTTTTTCAAAAGGTGTTATCATGGGCACTTCTCCCGTGGTGACCATATCATCATTCAGCCAGAAGGGCGCTTTACTATAATTAAATGATGCTCCCAGATGTTCCAATTCTTCACGGCAAAAGGGGATCCCGATGAACTGGTAGCGGTCGCCGGAAATCTTTGGCCGAACGGAATATTTTTTTCCCCATATTTCCGGGTGGGCGAACACATCGACTTTACTGCGGATTGCCTGCAGCAAGACACGCAGTCCTCCGGTGTGATCTGCGTGACCGTGGCTCAAAACGACCTTTTTTATATTTTTTAAATTTACATTTGCCATGGTGGCATTATGAACGATCGAGTTGCTCAGACCGGTATCTAAAAGCACTGTTTCCCCGCCAAATTGCACCAGAATGCTCAAGCCCCATTCTCCGGTAAAACCGAAGATTCCTACCGTATTTTCACAGAGTGTTGTTAACCGTACCCTCACTTTACCTTCCCTCCTAACATGTTGAAACCTCGGTAAAACGCCCCTTTTTGCCCAATTTCTGTGTCAGGCTCAAATTTTAATCCTCAAAATACTAAATGTATTCCTATGGTTAATCCGCCTCAGGCGGATCGCCTTTCTTGAACTTGCACAAAAATGAGCATTTTTCAACGGTCTTATGTTAATATCTGTGCCTCTATTTTTTTGGTCTCGGCTTTATTATTTAGTGCTCAACAGAAAAGCATCCTTTTTCGATATTCGGATTTTGCCTGAACATGATTTTTTGTTCAGGCACTATTTTTCCGCTTTGCCGATCAGGATCAGTTCACATCCGCATTCCGGGCAGAGAAAATCTTTTACCCGCTTTCTATCAAAATCTTCCAGATATTCCAGAGAAATTTCGGACATGCGAAGGATGTGGTATATACCACATCCCATACACAAGCATTCCATTTCTTCACTCATTAAGCTTCCTCCACGATTGGCATAAACCCGGTAAGCTGAAATGGGAACCAAGCGCCAGTTGATCTTCGCCCAGGGAAACATCCGGGACAATTCGAATGCTTTTTAGGTGGAAATTACGCTTTAAAATTTCAATATTTCTGTTTTTTAAGCCTTGCATTTTTGAAATGCTGCGGGGATGAACGTTGATAGAAACAGTGTCCGTATGTATGATTTCTGATTTTAGTATGGAAGTCGCCCTATCGAGAAAAATATCCGAAAAAACAAGGTGACCGAAAGCCGGGTGATAAGGACCGGCCAAAATGGTGGTGCCTTTTTCAAGGTCTGCTGAGATTTGCAGTCCCATACGGATGATACGGATATTTTCGTGAGCGAATAAAAGGTAAAGCTTTTTCGTGGCGGCAACCCCGGCTTCAAGAGACAAAGGGATGTATTTACCCTTTTCATACCATTTGGCAAGCTGGCTGTTGGAAAGAACCAGGGTGGGATAAATTCTAACAAAATCAGGAGAAAGATCTGCAACCCGCCGGCCTGTGGCTAAAGATCGGATTTCATCGTCACCCGGCAATCCGACCATCAGCTGCAACCCGATTTCATAGTTTCTCTTCTTCAGTCGATGAACCGCTCTTTCCGTGTCCGATGCTGTATGACCACGTTTTGCCAGGGCGAGCACCTGGTCGTCCATTGACTGGACACCCAACTCCACTGTAGAAACGGGCAAACCGTTGAGCATATCAAGCCGCTCATTGTCGACGGTATCCGGCCGGGTGGAGAATCGGATACTATCAACCTTTCCCGCGGTGATGAATTTGTTGGCCTCGTAAAGCAGGCATTCTATGTCTTTTTTTGGCTGTCCCAAAAAATTTCCGCCGTAAAATGCAACCTGGACGGTCTTTCTCTGCTTCCCTTTATAATTCAAAAAGTTATTTATCTGTCCGCGAAGTGCTTCCGGCGAGGGAATGTTTCGTCTGACACCGGTTATCGCCGTCTGGTTGCAGAATACACATTGGTGGGGACATCCGGCATGGGGCAGGAAGATGGGAATGATAAAGGGCCGGGACTTGGATTCCCGATAGCAGGCGTTGGTTACGGGGTGTCGGGTAACAGGTAGTGGGGTTTGGGTCGAGGATACCGGATTTTGTCGTTTCATTTCTTTGACCGTTGTATGAAAACAACTACTATCTAGTGCCCATCCAGAAGCGGTCTTTTTGCCCGATCTCTGCGTTATGCTCAAAATTTTATCCTCGGAATATCAACTATAGGCCTGCGGTTAATCCACCTCAGGTGGATCGCCTTCCTTGATCTTGAACAAACAATCTCAGTGTCTTTCCAAGGTGGAATTTATATTTATTTCTAATACTTGCAAGGCTTGTTGAGCAGCATTTTGTTCGGCCATTTTCTTACTTTTACCCACCCCCTCTTTGCGAATTTCGCCGATTTTTACCTCTACCCTGAAGGTCTTGTCATGATCCGGTCCGCTTTCCTCAATTACATGGTAAAGCGGCACTACACGATGGGTGACTTGCACGATCTCCTGGAGCTGGCTTTTGTAATCACCGTGAATCATTGGGGCCATAGTCGAGTTAACCAGCGAAAAAAAATGGGTTGCGATGATTTTGAAAGCGGATTCAAAGCCATCATCCAGATAGATGGCGGCAATGACAGCTTCGAAAGTGTCAGCTAAAATGGATTTTTTTCCCCGGCCATTGGACTGAATTTCTCCCTTCCCAAGGCGAATATGAAAACCAAGATCGATTGAACGCGCCACTTTTGCGAGCTGGGATTCATTGACCAGGCCTGCACGCATCCGGGAAAGGTCGCCTTCCTTTAAATGTGGATAGTGTTGCATAAGGATATGCCCCACGACCAGATTTAAAACAGCATCTCCAAGAAATTCAAGGCGTTCATTATCCCGGAGGTCTGTTTCAGATTGTTCATTTACAAAGGAGCTGTGACTTAACGCCTCAATGAGGAGGTCTTTGTCTTTGAATTCATACAGGAGTTTCTGTTCCAATTCAAAAAGGTCTTCGGGTTCCATCTTTGTTCCTTTTTTAGCAAAAGGATAGATCGATTTTAAAGATCCTGTGATGCTAACCGCTTTGTATCAACCGTTCATACAGTTCATAGGGTATAAAAAGATTTCCCTTGCCAGTACCCATTTTTAAATCCGGTTTTAAGGAACCATGAAAATCTGTGCCGCCGGTCATCAGCAAATCGAAACGCTTTGCAAGTTCGGCATAATAGGCTGTTTGTGCCGCAGAGTGCTCCGGATAATAAACTTCGATACCCTTTAACCCCATGGACTTTAAACTGTGAACAAAATCTTCGAGAAGCTTGTCCGTCGGGTAGTTAAGCAGAACAGGATGGGCTAGAACGGGTATCCCTCCGGCCCCCAATATAATTTCAATCGCCCTGGCGCACTCGACACGATATTTATCAACGTATGCGGGTTTTCCTTTGGCGAGGTATTTATCAAAGGCTTCGGCAATGGATTTCACATAATTTTTTTTTAGCATCACCCTGGCAATGTGGGGTCTTCCAAGCTGGCCATCTCCGGATTCGTTCAGGACGTCGTCCAAGGAAAGATCGATTCCCAGGTTTTTCAGGCGTTTAATAATTCGGGGGTTTCGGGTTTCTCTGGATTCTTGGAGGACTGCAAGCGTCTGATTCAATGTGGGATCATCCAGTCGTATCGAATAACCCAGGATATGAATGCTTCCGGAACCGGCAAAGGATTGGGGTGGGGCTGCGCTGATTTCGACACCGGTCAAAAATTTTAATGACGCCGGTATGCCAATGCCAAGGGCTGCTTTTGAACCCTCAATCGTATCGTGATCTGTAATCGCAATAGCCCCGAGGTTGAGGCTTTGGGCCAGGGATAGGATTTCAGACGGCGAAAGTGTTCCATCTGAAGCCGTTGAGTGTATATGGAGGTCGATCCTCACATGTTTACTACAATCCAAGGGCTTTTTCTTGAGCTTCTTCTTTTGTCTTGCACTCAATACATTGCGTCGTAACAGGGCGGGCCGTGAGTCGTTCGATGGAAATATCTTCACCACACGATTCACAGCTTCCGAAAGTTCCGTTTTCAATTCGGTCAAGCGCTTTTTTTATCTTTTTGATCAGCTTGCTCTCTCGGTCCCTTATGCGCAGCATAAAATTCCGGTCGGCTTCCAGTGAAGCACGATC
>JAFDFH010000140.1 GCA_019309945.1 Deltaproteobacteria bacterium | reverse complement strand
CTAGGTAGGCCCGCTACGCCATCCGCTAATTTTTTTCAATACGGCCAAAACTTGCCGTTAAGGGCGCCTAACATAGACCCGCGCACGGGATCTAAAATGAGTGTGTCGCTTAGCCCAAACAGGCTACAATCAACAATTTATGCTGTTCGGGTCTATGTAAGCCGCCCTAAACGGCTTCAAACAGTTGCCCGCTTTGAAAAAAATTACCGGATGACTCCGCTGGTAGGTTTAACCCTAAGTTTTTGAGAAGTTACCGCAGATTTTAACATTTTTGTAACTTATTGGCCTCATTTTTTAACAAAAATGTAATTTAATGGTTTTGCGTTTTAATTCAAAAAGAACATATTACACTGATTTTGTTCTGTTATGGTGAATTATAGCGCAATGGCATATCTATTGCATTTATTCCTCCCTTACGGCTTTTAATCCACAGATTTCGCAGATTGCACAGATTTGTAATTTCTCAATATGTTCCGGTAGACCCGCTGCGCCATCCGTTAATTTTTTTCAATACGGCCAAAACTTGCCGCGGGGTCGTTCATTAAAATTTTCGAAAAAATAACCCCCCTTTTGTAAAAAGGCCTATTCTCAGACTTTTTACGCGACCATTAAATTATGACTTGACAAATGAAATGAGTGTTTAGATAAAAAGAGGTTTTGATGGATAGGGTAAACTTTGCTAGACCTTTGCAAAACGGTGTGGAAAGTTTTTATCGACTGTATAAGTATAAGAGACAAAGACGTCTTTTTTTAGGCCCTGAGTAAATGGAAAATAAATTTAAACCCAAGATAACATTATTTCATTGTATCAATACCTTTAGGGACGGTTCATTTTTATCTTCAAATACGGAGGACAAATTTGAGGTGAAAATCGTCGAAATGGCTTGTTCCAGCATGGTAAAGGACGTTTTTTTGCTTCGTGCATTTGAATCCGGTGCCGATGGGGTGGTGGTGATGGTGTGTCCGGAAGGTGCATGCCGTTATATCGAAGGTAATTTCAGGGCCAAAAAGCGAATTGAATGGGTGCAAAAGTTGCTGGATGAAATCGGACTCGACGGCAAGCGTCTGACAATGTACAATGTCTCTCCCGAAAATGAAGCCGGGGCAGCCCAAATCATCCAAAAGACCGTATCAGATCTGGCTGATTTAGGCCCGAACCCGGCTGTATAAATGGTTGGACACTAACCAGATTTTATGAAAAATTGGAGTTCATCTTATGATTGTCGGAGAACAAAAACCCATCGCGGAAATCATTGAAATCATCGCGCCCTATCAAAAGATCCTGATCCTGGGTTGCGGTACATGCGTCAAAACCTGTTTTGCCGGGGGCGAAGATGAAGTGGCCACGCTTGCATCCGCACTGCGTCTGGCCCTAAAGAAAGAGGGCCAAGCGATTGCAATCGAGGAGTTTACCATCGAGCGTCAGTGCGAAGATGAGTTTATCCAGGAGGCGGCCGCAGCCATTGCGCAAAACACGGCCGTGTTGTCCCTGGCCTGTGGTGCCGGTGTCCAGGCGATTGCCAGACGCTTCATTAAAACGCCGGTTTTACCGGGTGTAAATACAACGTTTATCGGTGTTCTCGAAAAGCCGGGCCTCTTTACGGAAGAGTGTTTGGGCTGCGGTGATTGCAAACTGGCAATATTCGGTGGTGTTTGCCCGATTGCCCGATGTTCCAAGAAACTGTTAAACGGTCCCTGCGGGGGATCACAGGATGGCAAATGTGAGATCAATCCCGATATCGACTGTGCCTGGCAGCATATTATTGACCGGCTTAAGGCATTGGGACAACTCGACAATTTAAGAACTTATATTCCTCCTAAAAACTGGCAGGCCAGCAATGCAGGCGGACCCAGAAAATTAATCAGAGAGGATCATATGATATGAATACAGAGTTCGTTATTTGACATAAAAAATGGCTCCGTTTTTTGGACACTATTCTTATCATATTAGCTGTATGGAACAAATTGAGGAATTGCGAATTGAGGGATTGAGGGATTGAGGGATTAAGGGATTGAGGGATTAAGGGATTGAGGGATTAAGGGATTAAGGGATTAAGGGATTGAGGGATGGAAAAGATTCAGTTTTCAATTCCAAAGTTCCTGAATTCCTAAATTCCACGAGTGTCCAATTTTCAGGTAAACAACACATAAACAAGTAATCACAACCACTTGACAATTCAACTACTCGACCACATAACGAGGTTTGGAATATGGATTCACCCGGCAGGTTGCAAAAAATTTTATCCGATGGAGTGTTTGCAGTGACCGCGGAGTGTGGCCCTCCCCGTGGGGCGGATCCCGAGATCATCCGCAAAAAGGGCGAGTTATTAAAGGGTTATGTCGACGCGGTGAACGTAACCGACAATCAGACGGCAATCGTGCGAATGTCGAGTATCGCGGCATGCGTGCACCTTTTACATATGGGCTTGGAGCCTGTTGTGCAAATGGTGACGCGTGACCGGAACCGGATTGCCCTGCAGTCCGATATTTTAGGGGCTTATTCGTTAGGAATAAAAAATATTCTCTGTCTTTCGGGAGATCATCAGACGTTCGGGAGCCAACCGGACGCCATGAATGTTTTCGATATAGATTCGATAAATCTGGTCCGATCAGTGCTGACCATGAGAGAAGAAGGCCTGGATATGAGTGGTTTTGAATTGAAAGATCCGCCCCGCATGTTTATCGGCGCGGCGGCCAATCCCTTTGCTGATCCCTTCGAATACCGTGTCATTCGGTTGGCCAAAAAAATTGATGCCGGTGTGGACTTCATCCAGACCCAGTGCGTGTATAATATGGATCGATTCAAGGAATGGATGAGGCTGGCCAGGGAAGAGGGGTTAACGGAGCAGGTTCACATCCTTGCGGGAATTACGCCAATGAAATCTGAGGGAATGGCCAGATATATGGATACAAAAGTGGCAGGTATGGATGTGCCGGAAGCATTGATTAAAAGGATGGGCGGCGTTTCCAAGGCCAAGGCCCCTGAAGAAGGTATTCGAATCAGCCTGGAGACAATTGCTGCGCTGCGTGAAATTGAAGGTATCCACGGTATTCATATTATGGCCATCGAATGGGAAGAAAAAGTGGGTCCGATCGTCGAAGCCGCCGGTCTGACACCACGTCCTGAATTTTCTTAGTCCGGAGGGTTGCATGCCAAAGAAGTATCATGTTCCGGTAAAATCCACACCGCCGCGGTTTAACCCGGTCGGTAAATACGCAACGATCGAATTTCGGGAAGACTGCGCCGGAAGCTGTGCGGCCTGCGTCAAAAAAAATTGCGTCTACGGGATTTTCAAGGACAACTATCTTCACATGAGTGCCATGGACGAGCCTGAATATCTCTATGCCTGTCAGAGCTGTTTTCGCTGTGTGCAGGAATGCACCAAAGGAATTTTTTCCCGGGTGATAAACCCCGAATACCGGGCGCTGGGAGACGACTACTGGCAGGCGGACATCATCCACCGGACCTGGTATCAGGCCCATACGGGCAAGATTCCGGTTTCAGGTGCCGGTTATCGCGGCCCCTTTGTGGGTGAGGGGTTTGATTCCATGTGGACCGACATGTCCGAGATTGTGCGCCCCACACGAGATGGTATCCATGGCCGTGAGTATATTAACACAAGCATCGAACTGTCCCGGAGAAACACGCGTCTCCAATTCAAAGAAGACATGTCCATGGCTTCGGATATGCCGCCCCTTTTTGAGATTCCGATTCCCCTTTTGTTCCAACAACCGGACTTCGGCATTTTAAGTGAAAATGTGTTACAGGCAATCGTCAGAGCCGCTTTTGAACTGGACACCATGATCTTTATATGGCCCGAATACTACTCCGAGGACCTTATACCTTATACACGCTGCCTGATCCCCTGTTTAACAAAGGATAATTACCTGGATTTTCTAAACCAAACCCCCGGTATTCGGATGATCGAATTGGCTTATGCGAACGGAATCGAGGATGAATTTGCCAAATTACGCGCCATAGACCCCGAATTGATTATTTCCGTGGGCCTTCCGCTCAACGCCGGGGCTGCGTCCCGGGCTTTAAAACTGACACAAACCGATGTGGATACGCTTCATTTCTACGCAGATCATCGCGGCAACACACGGGATGAGGGCAAGCCTTGCTTTTTAAAGGAGATGATCAGGGAGATTCACCTTAAGCTTGTTGAGAATCTGATAAGAAATAAGGTCAATCTGGTATTCTCCGGAGGAATCGCCATGGCTGAACATATGGCCAAGGCAATCATCTGCGGGGCCGATGGTGTCACCGTGGACCACTCACTATTAGTTGCTTTAGAGTGCCGCTTATGTGGCCGTTGTATTGACGCTAAATCCTGTCCTGTGAAGCTGGGCGAGATCGACGCCGAATGGGGCAGCCACCGAATCATCAACCTCATCGGCGCCTGGCGCAACCAGTTGATTGAGGTAATGGGTGCCATGGGTATCCGCGAGGCCCGAAGGCTTCGGGGTGAGGTGGGCCGATCCCTGTGGTTCGAGGACCTTGAAAGGGAAAACTTCGGTCCGCTATTCGGTGAAAGAAAGGTATCAGGCTTGGGATAAGTGATGAACGCTAGGAACCAAAAAAATCAATTGCCGCAAATTGTCGAAACACCGTCCCGGTTTCGTAACACGATCGGCAAATATATCATTAGAAGAAACGGCCGCTGCATCTCCTGTGGCTTGTGTGCCGAGCTTTGTCCATACGGGGTGCATCCCAGGTACGACAACTATGTAAAGCCGTTGCGTCCGATAGCACATAAATGCATCGGCTTTGAGTGTAAAGAAAATGAATACTTCTGTATCGACCGGTGCCCGGAACAGGCGCTGACCCTGCGTCTCAATCCGCTATTAGAGACCTTGGGCGACTATCGATGGACGTCGGAAATGTTGCTGGCCCACTTTGAAATGGCCGAAACCGGTAATCTGCCGGTGGTTGATCTGGAGTTTGATCTGGGTAATTCCGGTGGCGGTTTTGATAAAATCCGCTTTATTCGATCGAATCCTGAAGACTACCTGGACCTGGCCGACGAAGATATCGACACCTGTATTGATCTCAACAAGCGCGGTGACGGTCGACCCGCGAAAACCATTTCCATTCCGTGTTATGGTGGTGGCATGTCCTACGGTTCCACCGCATTGGCGGTTATGGTGGGCAGGGCACGGGCGGCCAGACGTCTGAACACACTGACATGCACGGGTGAAGGCGGGTATCCCAAGGATTTGATCCCATATGCGGATCATGTGATTACGCAGGTGGCGACCGGTCTGTTCGGCGTTCGGGAAGAAACCCTGTTGTATGCGCCGATGATTGAGTTCAAATATGCCCAGGGTGCCAAGCCCGGACTGGGCGGACACCTGTTGGGTGATAAAGTTACGCCTGAAGTCGCCGCCATGCGGGAGACGGTGGTGGGAAATGCGCTTTTTTCACCGTTTCCGTTTCACAGTGTTTACTCGGTGGAAGACCATAAAAAGCATGTGGACTGGGTAAAGGTGATCAATCCCCGGAGCCTGGTCTCCGTAAAAGTGTCCACCCCCACCGATGTGGATATGGTGGCGGTCGGAAGTTACTATGCGGGTGCGCATATTGTGCATCTGGATGGAAGCTACGGAGGTACCGGAGCCGCACCGGATATCGCCAAGAAAAACATCGCCATGCCCATTGAATACGCCATCCCGAAGGTGCACAAATTCCTTTCGGAGGAAGGTGTCCGGGATGAGATCTGTTTGATTGCCAGCGGTGGTATTCGAAACGCAATGGATGTGGCCAAGGCCATCGCTCTCGGGGCGGATGGTGTGGTGATCGGAACCGCGGAACTGGTCGCCCTCGAATGTGTTCGTTGCGGCAACTGTGAAAGCGGTCGCGGCTGTGCCCGGGGTATTGCGTCAACCGACGCGGAACTGGGTTCCATGATTGCCGAGGAATGGGCCGAGCAGCGTATCGTGAACATGTACATTGCCTGGCGCAAACAGTGGTGTGAAATTTTACGACAATTTGGTTTGCGGAGCCTCCGAGAGCTGGTCGGTCGCACGGATCTGCTGGTTCACATGGACTATCTGGAAGAGGGTGAACGGGCTAAATATCAGCCGGCCCCCAAAGAAAAACTCGTGATTTGACCTTGGTTTCATTTAAAAAATGGTCACTGTTCACGGGTTCAGGGGTTCAAGGTTCAGGGGTTCAGGGTTAGTGAAGATTAATTAAACGTTTCGTAAAGTAACTTCTCAATATGTTTCGGTAGGCCCGCTGCGTCATCCGGTAATTTTTTTCAATACGGCCAAAACTTGCCGTTAAGGGCGCCTAACAGTGACCCGCGCACGGGATCTAAAATGAGTGTGTCGCTTAGTACAACCAGGGTACAATCAACAATTTATGCTGTTCGGGTCTCTGTAAGCCGCCCTAAACGGCTTCAAACAGTTGCCCGCTTTGAAAAAAAATACCGGATGACTCCGCTGGTAGGTTTAACCATAAGTTTTTGAGAAGTTACCCCGTAAATTCTACAACTTATTGAAAATACAAATACTTTAATTGTTACAAGGGAAGGATGGAATGTTGGAATAATGGAACGGTTTAAGGAAGCAACGATTGATAAAATTCTTGCCGCCAGGCGGAAGTTGCCCCGTGGAAATATTCCCGTTAAAAAATCTACGGAAGAGGGTGGCTGCGGCGTCACCGGGTTCATTGCGTCGATTCCCGTTAGCGGCCGTCACATCTACGAACCGTCGGTTCAAATGCACAACCGCGGTAATGGTAAGGGCGGGGGGATCGCGGCGGTGGGGCTTGCCGCTGAAAGCCTGGGCGTTACCCAGGACATTCTGGACTCCCATTATCTGCTTCAGGTGGCCCTGCTCGATCCGGAAGCCCGTGGGGATGTTGAAAAATTGTTTATTGCACCACACCTTGAGGTTCACAAAGCCGAACAGATTCCCACCGTGGATGACTACCGGGATGTGGACGGATTGGCGGTAAAGCCTCCCGATGTCTGGCGCTATTTTGTCAGGGTAAAAAATGACGTGCTGGATCGATTCATTGTGGAAAACCGTTTTCAAGATATGGATTCGCAAAAGGTTGCAGATGAATTCATCTATCAAAACTCGTTTCGCTTGAACCAGAAGTTTTATGCTTCACTGGGGGAAAAGCAGGCCTTTGTGCTTTCCCATGGTCGCAATATCATGATTCTGAAAATTGTCGGCTATGCCGAGCAGGTCACTCAGTATTACCTTCTGGAGGATTTTAAGGCCCATGGCTGGATTGCACATCAACGCTATCCCACCAAAGGTCGGGTCTGGCATCCGGCTGGCGCGCATCCCTTCATCGGGCTGGATGAAGCGCTGGTTCATAACGGTGATTTTGCCAATTATCATGCCGTCAGTGAATATCTCCAACAAAACAACATCTTCCCCCAGTTTCTGACGGATACCGAGGTTTCCGTACTATTACTGGATCTGTTGAACCGGACCTTCGAATATCCCATGGAATACATCATCGAAGCCATGGCCCCCACCACCGAGCATGACTTCGATCTGTTGCCGACTGAAAAACAGCGGGTTTATCGATATATCCAGTCCAATCATATGCATGGGTCTCCGGACGGCCCCTGGTTTTTTATTATTGCGCGCAACAATCCGTATAAACATTACTTCCAGCTTATCGGCATTACCGATACCGCTATGCTTCGACCCCAGGTGTTTGCATTGCAGGATGGAGACGTCCAGATCGGCCTGATTTGTTCGGAAAAGCAGGCTATTGACGCAACCCTTCAGAGCCTGGCGGCCGAAGATAACCGGTTCTGTCCCATCGCCGATAAATACTGGAATTCCCGGGGTGGCAGCGCTACCGATGGCGGCGCTTTTATCTTTACCGTCAAAGATGCCGGCAAAGGGGACGGCTCAAAAACGCTCATTTGCACCAACAAGTTCGGCGAAGTCGTAAAAATACCGGAAAACCAGAGGCATTTTAGACCAACGCCTGAACTTTCAAGGCCGGAAAACACGGAGGAAATCTCAAAGGCAATCGCCGAAGGTCTCAGGGCTTCCGATATTTCTAATTTTATGGACGATTGCTTAAAAAATATTGCTGATTGGAATTTTGATATATTCAAATTTCTTTGTGAAGAACTCATCAAGCAAGCGGATACCAATGATCACCTGAAGGGCAAATCCATAGCGGTCCTGACGTTTTTAAACGACCGTCGATTTCCCACGGGGGATAAAAAACGCAGCTCGCTGTTGCAAATTGTCAAGGACAGCCTGACTTCAATTTTTGACGTTTCCCCGCCACTGAATGGAAATGCTTCCGGTATTTATCGATATATCGATTGGGATACCCGTGAAGCACTTCGGGCTCCCCGGGATGATGAAAAAATCCTGGTATTAAATGCCCGGGATTTCCCCCCGGAAGGCGAAAATTGTGATTCGCGGCTGATCTGTGCGGCTTATAAGATGGGCTGGGAGCAGTTCATCTGTTACGGATACAAGGGGCAGCGATTCTGTGGATGCGGCCTGTCAGAAGGAAGCGACGGTGTCCGAATCGATGTCTATGACAGCTCCGGGGACTATTTGGCTTCAGGGATTGACGGACTGGAGATTTTTGTCCATGGTAACGCCCAGGACCAGCTAGGCCAGATCATGAAAAGTGGGAAGCTGGTCATATATGGCGATGTGGGTCAAACGTTTATGTACGGCGCCAAAGGCGGCGTTGTTTTTGTGTTGGGCAATGCTGCCGGGCGGCCCCTGATCAACGCGGTGGGGCGTCCCCGGGTCGTCATTAACGGAACCTGCCTCGATTATCTTGCGGAATCCTTCATGGCCGGTGATCCCCTTAACGGCGGTGGCTTTGTCATTGTAAACGGTATTGAGTTTGATGAGGCCGGCAATATTATCGATCAGGGCGCACCCTATCCGGGCTCAAACCTCTTTTCGCTGGCATCCGGTGGTGCGATTTATTTAAGAGATCCCTTTCGTAAGGTCGTGGACGACCAGCTCAACGGCGGCGAATTTGTTGACTTGACCCTCGCGGACTGGGAGTTGATCCTTCCGTATTTAGAGGAAAATGAAAAGCTGTTCGGCATCTCGGTAGAAAATGACCTCTTGACGGTTAACGACGTGAAAAAAGAATATTCCCAAGTCTATCGCAAGGTGCAGGCGGTCAAATTGGATGTTCTGGCCATGGAGTCCACCTCTTCCGAAGAATATGGTGTCGATTGGCAGGAAGAGTGAAAGCACTGTTAGCCCTGGAAGACGGGCGCACCTTCCCCTGCCGTTCGTTCACCGGACCCGGAGAAGCCTGGGGGGAAGTCGTCTTCAATACCAGCATGACCGGTTACCAGGAAATCCTGACCGACCCTTCCTACCGGGGGCAGATGGTAACCATGACCTATCCTTTGGTGGGTAACTATGGCGTAAATCCGGATGATGTCGAATCGGATGGAATACAGGTTTCCGCCTTTATCCTGAAAGAATATCAACCCTTTCCGAACAATTTCCGCGCAACGGCTTCCCTTGCAGACTACCTGAAAGACCAGAAGATTCTTGGAATAGAGGGACTCGATACGAGGGCCTTGGCGCGGCATATCCGAACCGCAGGGGCCATGCGCGCTTTTATTTCTACCCAGGACCTTGTCCCGCGCTCACTTGCAGAACGGGCCAACGCGATCCCAAGCATGCTGGGACAGGATCTTGTGAAAGGCGTAACCACTTCGATTCCCTATTATTGGGTGAACGGGAAGCCGGTTGCATGTCATCAAGACCGAATCGTTTTAGACAATACAATCTGGAAATGCAGGGAAAAGAAATATTCCGTGGTCGCCTTTGACTTTGGAATAAAATATAATATTTTAAGATGTCTGGAGCAGGCCGGATGTGAAGTGATGGTCGTGCCGGCTTCTACGACCGTTGAAACCGTAAAGGCCATGGAACCGGACGGAATTTTTCTTTCGAACGGTCCCGGTGATCCAGAGCCCGTGACATATGCGGTCACAACCATCCGGGAACTTCTTGGATATCGGCCTATATTCGGTATTTGCCTGGGAATTCAGTTGCTTGGACTGGCTCTGGGCGGTAAAACCTTCAAATTAAAATTCGGACACCGGGGCGCCAATCAACCGGTTAAGAATTTACGGTCGGGAAGGGTGGAAATCACCTCGCAAAACCACGGCTTTGCAGTTGATATTGACAGCCTCAAAAGAAATGCTATTGAAATTACCCATATTAACCTCAATGATAATACATTAGAGGGATTCAAGTACCAGGCGTATTCCGTTTTTGCCGTGCAATACCATCCTGAAGCCTCACCCGGTCCCCATGATGCGAGTTATCTCTTTGGCCAATTTGCCGAATCGATGAAAAGACGTGGATAGGCTTTTTTACAAACGAAGTTACGTAACTTCTCAATAAGTTCGGTAGTGTCCGTCCAGAAACGAGGAATTTTGTTCGAGATCAAGGCCTGCGAAAAATTTTACCGCAGGCATCTAGTTGATATTCCGAGGATAAAATTTTGAGCATAATGCAGAGATCGGGCAAAAAGACCGTTTCTGGATGGACACTAGGTAGGCCCGCTACGCCATCCGCTAATTTTTTTCAATACGGCCAAAACTTGCCGTTAAGGGCGCCTAACATAGACCCGCGCACGGGATCTAAAATGAGTGTGTCGCTTAGC
>JAFDFH010000518.1 GCA_019309945.1 Deltaproteobacteria bacterium | reverse complement strand
AGAGCCTTGTATCTGCATCGAGAAATTCGAGAAAAAGGCGGAGCATATGGCGGGTTTGCCGTATACAATTCCGAAGACGGGCTGTTCTGTTTCGGTTCTTACAGGGACCCTCACATCTTTTCTACACTGAAAGTATACGATGGTGCCCGGGATTTCATAAGGTCTAAAAATTACAGCAATGAAGACATCAAGGAGGCAGTCCTTCAGATATGCTCTGAGATTGACAAACCCGACCCGCCGGGATCTGCGGCCAAAAAGGCTTTTTTCAGAAAGATCGTTTCCTTGTCGGATGAGACACGTGAACAGTTCAAAAAGAAACTCCTTGCATCAACACGTGATCAGGTCATAACCGTTGCCGAAAAATATTTCGATGACAGCTATGGTAAACAGGCTGTTGCGGTGATATCTAGTGAAGACAGATTGAAAGCGGCAAACGAAAAACTTGCGGACAACCCTCTAGAACTCTTCAGAATTTAGTATTATTGTTACTTTCCGAATTTCTAACGTTAAAAATCCTGATAAATTCTGCATGAGAAATCCGGGCTGTGGGTTACGGCATACCCGGCTTGTAAGAATGGCAGGTTACAAACGACAAGGTCAGCATTAAACGTTTATGAAAAAACTTCGGCGCAAAGCTCCCCAAAAGTCCCAAGATTTTCACAGATATGAATTCCACAGGCCTTCATGGTATCAATCTTTCCCTGGGCTGTACCGCTGCTGCCGCTGACAATTGCACCGGCATGTCCCATGCGTCGCCCCGGCGGTGCGGTCAGGCCCGCAATAAATCCGACAACCGGTTTTGTCACATTCTTTGTTATAAATTCGGATGCTTCCTCTTCAGCAGTTCCACCGATTTCTCCAACCATAACGATTCCCGTGGTTTCGGGGTCTTTTTCAAAGGCATCCAGGCAGTCTATAAAGCTTGTGCCGGTTACAGGGTCACCGCCTATACCGATGCAGGTGGTCTGCCCGATTCCCTGCAAGGTTAACTGATGAACTACCTCGTACGTCAGAGTTCCGGAACGTGAAATAACACCTATGGGTCCCCCTGGTTTATGGATGAAACCCGGCATAATACCGATCTTACACTGGCCGGGTGTTATGATACCCGGACAATTTGGGCCGATAAGGCGGAACTTTTTATCTTTAATGTAATTCTTGGCTTTCAACATATCCATGACCGGAATACCTTCAGTTATGGCAACGACAATATCAACGCCGGCGTCTGTGGCCTCCATGATGGCATCAGCGGCAAATGCGGGCGGCACAAAAATCATGCTGCAGTTCGCTCCAGTCTGATCCACTGCCTCCTTGACGGTATTGAATACCGGTATGTCGTCCATCTTCTGGCCGCCTTTGCCCGGAGTTACCCCTGCAACCACGTTTGTACCGTACTCCGCACACTGTCGGGTGTGAAACTGCCCCTCCTTGCCCGTAATTCCCTGAACCAGCAGGCGTGTATTCTTATCAACGAATATGCCCATTCTTCTTCCCTTGGTTTTTTATCATCTATGATCCATAATTTTCCATTTGTAGTTTCTCGCCGGCAAATGACTACGGATTAGCGACCAGTTGCACAACCTTCTGCGCCGCGTCCTTCAAATCTGTTGCAATATTGAGGTTAAGACCTGATTCAGCCAGAATTCTCCGGCCTTCTTCTACATTCGTCCCCTCCATCCTGATCACTACAGGAACATTGAGGCCTGTTTTTTGTGCCGCCTTGACCACACCTTCTGCAAAGATATCACAGCGTAATATCCCACCGAAAATATTAATCAGAACCCCCTTTACATTTTCATCACCGAGCATGATTCTGAAACCATTTTCAACCATTTCCTCGCTGGCGCCGCCACCCACGTCCAGAAAGTTGGCCGGTTCGGCACCGGCAAGCTTGATGATATCCATGGTTGCCATTGCCAGGCCAGCGCCGTTGACCATATTGCCGATGTTACCATCAAGCTTAATGTAGTTGAGATTGAATTTGGAAGCCTCGACCTCCAAGGGATCCTCCTCGTCAATATCACGGTATTCGAGGATATCCTTGTTGCGATATAGGGCATTATCATGGGATTTATCTCCACCAGTGAGCAGTCGTAATCAACAAACAGACGGTAAAGACTTCCAAGCATTGAAACAAACTGCTTCATCACAGCAGGCGCCAGGTTCAGGCCGAAAGCAGCCTGCCTGCAATGGTAAGGCTGGATGCCCGCAAGTGGATCAATGTAAACCACTGGCCATGACAACAATCTTTGCGGTTCCTCTGTCGGGAATAATGCTCAAATAAAGTTCTTTTGCGATGTTGAGCCCCTGTTCCACCAGCACTTTATTTACTATCTTTCCTTTCGGCCCGGTCTGATGAGTAATCAGGTTCATTCCGATTATATCACCGGCGACGCCCGCAACTTCATCAATCGAGCCTGCAAGTTTTACACCGCCGCCTTTACCACGGCCACCGGCATGAATCTGGGCTTTAACAACAACCGGTAATCGACCTAAACCTTCGGCAATCTTTACGGCTTCATCAGGGTTGAAAGCTACGCCACCATCAGGGATGGGAATGTTATACTTTTTGAATAATTCCTTAGCCTGATATTCGTGGACCTTCATGATCCTAAGCCTCCCTTTTTGATTGAAGATTGATGGCTTCGTAAAAAGTCCAACTTCTGCGTTGCGCTTCATTTCGTTGTCATTGCGGCGTACGCTAGGTACGCCTCATGACACGAAATTCGCACGCCTTGAATTTGAAGCTTTTTACTTTGCCATCGCAATTTCGACTTTTCACGAGTTTGTCAAGATTGACTATTAAAGGATTTCAATTAACAATTAATTTTCAATCTTCAATAGTCAATTTTTTTCTATCCGATGACACACAGTACAGCGTCCTTTGCCACAGAATCGCCGCTGGTAAAATTAATAGCCTTGACAGTACCGTCCGCAGGAGCCGTCAAAGCATTTTCCATCTTCATAGCCTCAAGGATTACCACGGTCTCCCCTTTGTTAACGGCATCTCCCACCTGTTTATCATATCTGACAATCATGCCTGGCATCGGCGCTTTCAGCGGAGTGCCTTCAACATCAGCAGGGGTCGGTGCAGGCGCAGCCGGTTTAGGTGGCGCCGGCTCGGACGGTTTGGGTGGCGCAGGCGCAGCCGGAGCCGGAGCAGCCGGTGTTGGTGGTGGAGGCGCTGCGGCCGGTGCAGGTGCTGAAACCGGCGGCTGAACCGGCATTTGCTGCACATAGCTGACAACCGGTGAACCACCCGGCTCTTCCACACCAACCTCAAAGTATTCATCATCCACGAATACGTTAAATGACCGCAGAGCGTCGGTCTTGGGGGGGGCTTTCTTTTCTACCTTTTTAACAAGCTTGCCGAGTTTGGCCAATTTAACCAACTCATCTTCAGCCTTAATCTCTTCCAGTGTCCTGGCCTTAACTTCCGGCGGCGGATCTTCATGACCATATTTCCATTTTAAGAACCTTTTTCCTGTAACGGGAAAAATTGCGTACGTAATAACATCGTCCAGGTCCTGGGCAAGGTCCTTGACATCCTCTTTAGCCCTTTCAAGTTCAGGTTCTAAAATCTCGGCAGGTCTGCAGGTAATAGGTTCTTCTCCCCTTTCATATCCCTTAAGAGCTTTCTTTTGAACTTCAGGATCTATAGGAACGGCGGTCTTGCCATATAAACCGTAGCAAAGATCTTTGACCTGGGTGGTAATCATCTTGTAGCGCTCATCTTCATCGTCAAATAGAACATTATTGACAGTCTGTATTCCAATGGTCTGGCTGGTCGGCGTTACAAGCGGAGGCTGGCCAAGTTCTTTTCTTACCCTGGGAAGCTCTTTGTAAAC
>JAFDFH010000139.1 GCA_019309945.1 Deltaproteobacteria bacterium | reverse complement strand
CTGAAATTGTATGTTTCTTGTCCCTCGTGGGTGAAGCTGTTAACAAGGCGAATGAACTACTATTCGAACGTAACCAGAAAGATAATCTTCAGCGCTTCATGGGGACTACGGTAGTGGGTTTGATTTTTGTCGGAGGGGGGTACGCATTGTGGTTTCATGTCGGAGATAGTCGATTATACCGCTGGAGGGACTCCGAGCTTAGATGCCTTACAATCGATCATTCTGCGTACGCTGAATGGATACGTAGAGGAAAGTCTGGTATAGAACCTGGAAAAAACATTGTCACCCGGGCGATTGGGCCAAACCCAAACGTAGCAGCGGAAACTCTATGGGAAAAATGGCAGCAAGGTGATACTTACATCCTCTGCAGTGATGGGTTAACAGATATGATTTCGGAAGATCAGATTGCCCAAATATTAAGCTCCGAAAAAACCGTGGATGATATTGCAGGCCGTTTGATCGGTGCTGCGAATGAAGCCGGCGGAAAGGATAATACTAGTGTCGTGGTTTGCAGTGTTTGACGTTTTAAGCATCTCAGGAGACCGGAAATTTCAATAAAGGGCACCGAAGACGACATGATCGGTGATTTATAACTGGATACACAGCCTATTGGCACGGAAAGTTATCGTATATTTTTAAATCATTCCGGTGTATGGTGAATATCGGCAAATATAGACTGATAAAAGTTTAAGCGGCTGGGATGAATGTGTCGTTGGAAACAAAATTTTACATTAAATAGTGCCCGAACGAAAACTAGATTGTTTTTCCAAGTTCAGGGAAGGCGAAGATTTTAACCGCAGGAATACATAAGCGTATTTTGAGGATTAAAATTTGAGCCTGACGCCGAAATTGGGGAAAATAGCAGTTTTCGTTCAGGCACTAAATATGCTATACGCTCTAATTTCTGATTTAACTTATAGTAGGCATATTTTTATCGTGGGAAAGCGGTATGACGACTCGAAAAACTGTTACCGTTGCAATCCTGTTTGCTGATATCGCCAAGAGCAGTCATATGTATGAAACCTTGGGGGATAAAATTGCTCGCAATTTTATCGGTAAATGTGTTTCGACGATGGCAAATGTGACTGAGCTGCATAATGGTACAGTGATTAAGACAATCGGTGACGAGGTGATGTGCACCTTTCCGACTGCTGCTGATGCCGTCAAGGCGGCAAAGGCAATGCATATGGAGCTGGAAGAAATAACTGTTGACGAGAAGCCGGAATGTGCGCCTCCGAATATCTATGTTGGAATTCATCTGGGACCGGTTATTAGTGAGGGAGGAGATGTTTTCGGAGAGGCTGTTAATGTGGCTGCCCAGATGGTTCAACTGGCCAACCAAAGACAGATTTTTACCACTGAAGAGACAGTTGCAGCGCTGGCACCGGAATTTAAAAGCTCGGTTAGATGGATCGACAAGCAAACCATTAAAGGTAAAAAAGGAAAAATCAAAATCTATGAGGTGATATGGGAAGGGCAGGATGTTACCGTTATGTTGGACGAAAACCTCATGAAATCAATGGATTTGCGAACCCGTCTGGAATTGGAATATCAAGGCCAAACATTTGAAGTTGGTGAATTGCGGCCCAATATAACGCTGGGCCGACAGAGTCACAACGATGTGGTTGTGAATGACAACCGTGTTTCGCGAACTCACGCGCGTATCGAATCCCGTAGTGGAAAGTTCATATTGATTGACCTGAGCACGAATGGCACCTATGCGCTTATGCAAGGAAAGAAAAGCGTTACCCTTAAAGGAGACGAGGTGCAGTTACTTGGCAATGGTATTATCGCTCTTGGCCAAGAAGTGGATGCAGATTCATCTGATATGATTCACTTTGCCATCAAGTTTTGAAAAATTTTATTTCCTACACCAATTCCCGGTAAGCCTTTTGTATTTCCTTAAAACGTTTTTCCGCCAGCTGTCTGAATTCCTCTCCGAGGTGAAGTACCTTGTCCGGGTGGTATTTATTGGCCAGCGCCCTATAAGCTTTTTTTATTTCTTCCGGGGATGCATTTCTTCTGACACCGAGCACTGCGTATGGGTCTTTTCCCGGGCTCTTTTCTTCGGCCTGCGCATCCGATTTTGATTTTCCATTGTCGAAAGATCTCCTCCTGTCATTACCCTCAAAAGATTGCCGACCCTCATTATAAGGACTTTGGCGGGCGCTTTTTTTCTTTTGTTGCGCATAATAATATCTTCCAAGAAGGCCCAGAAGGATCAGGTCATCAATCCATCCCCAACCCAAGAATACGTCGGGAAAAAGATCATATGGCCATAAAACATAAATTACGGCTAAAAGTAAAATCCATATTTTCATCTTCAGCGACTTCCATTCATTTTTCCGGAATCCGCATTTTTAGCGAGCAACAAATTATTACTCCCCAAGGGTCATATCTTAAAAGATTGTTTTTCTTTTGGGGCGATGCATTGAGTTGCAGATTTTTTCTTTTTCAGCATGGCTTTCGCTGCTTCCAACTTGGCATCTATGGTGTCATCCGAATGGTTTGGATCATGGTGGATCAGAAACAGTTTCTTTACGGCTGCTCTGTGGGCCAGATCAACGACCTGCCCGATTGATGAGTGGCCCCAATTGACCTTTTTTTTGTATTCTTCGTCATTGTATGTGCAGTCGGTAATCAAGGCATCAGTGCCTTTGACAAATGCCACAAGCTTGTCCCGATATTCTTCATTGTAAAATCGGCTTGATTTTGGATAGAGCTCATTGTCCGTTACATAGCAGACGGATCGGTCCTTGTATTCAACATGGTACCCGAGGCAGTAACCGGGATGGTTCAGAAGCATGGTCTTTATCTTTGTCCCCTCGATGTTAATCTCTTCTTCCATGAGATCGCGGTAATTAACTCTAGAGCTGAATTCCGTGATTTGGATGGGAAAGTGGACGCCATCCATCTGACCGAAGATCAGGTCGCGCAGGTGAACATCACCATGGGAAGGGCCGCAGATTTCGAATTCATTGCCCTGTCTGTAGAGGGGGGTGAAAAAGGGGAGGGCATTGATGTGATCCCAATGTGGGTGGGATATAAAAATTTTTGTTTCGAGATGTAAACGTTTCTCTGCGATGAGATAGTCTGACAGCTCTTTGATCCCAGTGCCGGCATCAAAGATGAATAAATTGCCCCGAGGAAACTCAAGGCTGACACAGGATGTATTGCCACCGTATTTTATCGACTTTTCTCCGGGAACAGGCATAGTCCCCCGCACACCCCAGAAAGTGAGCTCTAAGCGGTCTTCGATGATGCGTTTCAGTTGTTTCGGGAATTTTTTCGGATCCACTGGTTTTATAACGTATCCGTCGGCGCCAGAAGCAAAAGCCCGATTGCGATCGGATTCATAAGATTTAGCCGACACGACGATAATTTTCATGGCGTTCATTTCAGGCATACTCCGGAGCCGCTTACAGAGTTCGAATCCGTCAATTTCTGGCATCATGATGTCCAGGAGAACGCAATCGGGCTTCTGTTCGATGATTTCCTGAAGGGCGCTAACACTTGACGTGTTATATGACACCGTGTGTGCCTCTGACGCCATCATTTTAGTCAGTATTTTGGCGCTGACTAGGTTGTCTTCAACGATGAAAATTTTAATCTTCTTTTTCATGGCTTTCTCCGAATATCATATTGCCGAAGGGAACGTCATTCCTTTTGATGTTCAATTTTTACAATTGGATCACCGTCACCAATTTTAATTTTTTCGTTAACGCGTCTTACTCATCTTCTTTAACCGGGTCTTTTGCTTTCAATTCTTTTTTTATAGTCAAATCGTTTTCGATAACTGTTTTTCCAGAAGCCTCTTTATTCAGAGGGGATTTTAGGGTGGCCGCGTCTTTGTCCGGCTCTTTATCAAAAGCAGCACAGTGAAACTCAAGAACCGTATTCGGACTTAACTGAATCTGCGCGTTGTCTGGAAGGCTCACGACTTCTGATGATACTTTGCGCTGATCCACGGTCGTACCATATTTGCTGCCAAGGTCCCTAATACAGAAAATGGTGCCGTCAAAATAGATTTCCGCATGTTTCCTGGATACCGATTTTTCCGGGATGTGGATATCATTGTTTTCATTTCGTCCTATCTTGGTGGTACCGATGATTTCATATGTTTTACCCGTATTAATACCCGGGCTTTGGATTACCTTGATAGTGGCCCTTGGCGCTGGTGGTTCCATTCCTGCGTCTGACAGGAGTATCGTTTCGTCTTCTATCTCAGGCATTGCTTGCAACCCCTCAGGTTGGTGTTCCTCTTCTGGCTGTGAAGGCTCTCTTTCAGGTGCCTTTTTTCGAAAACGTAACCAAAAAACACAACCTAAAGCAAGTCCAATTAACAATACAAGCAGGAGTGTTATCCAGAAGAATGCAATTTCCGACTTACCCTCAACAGTAGTTATTCTTATTGGCAATTGCGCATGTCCGATCCGTCCGTATGCATCGGTAACTTCTACCTTTAAAGTGTGGGCACCTGGTGAGAGTGTGGTCGTGTCCAGTTTGAAAGTTTCAAGAGTTCCGGAGGTGATTTTTCCCATTTGTACGTTATCCACATAGTATCTGAGTTCAGACAGCTTTTCTTTAGATGTGATGCGAATTGTTACGGATACGTTTCCGCTTACCAGGTCGTTAGATCTTGGACTTAAGAATTCAAGGGATGGCGCGGTTACTTTAACGGTTAACTCAGCTGATCCAATCCGTTCATTGATATCGACGGCTTCGACCCTTAAAACGTGAAGACCGGGAGAGAGATCAGCTGTATTCCACTTAAAGGTTTGAAAAGGGATGGATGTCAATTCTTTTTTCAAGGCCGCATCCACGTAATACCTGACTTTAGTGATCGCTTCTGCAGGTGTAATGCTAACGGATACAATCACGGTACCTGCGATTTTATCATTCGTCTGGGGTCGGATAAAACTGACTGTCAGAGGCTGTCGTCCCGGTACTGGCGGAGACCAGAATCTTTTTTCATCTTGGCCTTGGCTGTCCTCGAACCGAGCTTTGATAACCAGGCTATGTTCTCCGCTTGGAGTACGGGTGATGTAAACAAGCTTATACTGGTTCTTTAATTGGTATGCGATTGTTTGATAAAAGCCGATTAACTCGTCCATCGAGGTTGCCAGTAAACTCCGTCCTCCCGTGAGACTGGCAATGCGAGCCAGTTCTTTTGCATCAACCTTTGAACCTGCGCCGATGGTATAAATGGGCACTCGAATTGTTTTGGTTGTGGCGGCGTCTATTACATCATTTAAACTGTGAATGCTGCATGTACCCCGTCCTTTTTCGTCCTTTCCATCCGTTAAAAGAATAATCGCGCGCCTTCCCTTGGGGATCTCGGCTGATTTTTTGACGGCTTCAATGGCGGTGTCATAGAGACACGTTGCGGCTTTTGATTTAGCAGATAGACGATTAACAGCGTCAACTGCTGCTTGGTGGTCAACCGTGAAGTCAAGATTAAGGGTTGAATCATTATTGAAACTGAAAATTGCCACCTTATCGTCTTTCGACAACAAGTGAATGAAATCAACCGCAGCGCGTTTGGCCGCGTCCATGGAAGTTATACCAAACCTGTCTCTGGCCTCCATGCTGCCGCTGGTGTCTATGGCCAGTACAACGGTCATTGGATCAGTCGTTTGCTGTACTTCATCAATTTCAATCTTAGAGCCGTCCTCAAGCGCTTCAAAATCCTCTGTCAAAAGGCCAGGAATGGGTTTTTCATCGGTGTTCGAGACGGTTACATAGGCGCTGACCCTGTTCGCAAAACGTTCAGGATCAGGCGAAACTTCGATATAATTGATGGTAAGTTGCCCAATAGGCTGGGCCCAAACCCCGGATGTGATTAAAAACATCGCCACTAGGTTTATCAGTAAGAGTGTTCGTGAACTGTACTTCAACCGATTCTGATCCATCCATGACTCCTTCTTGGCCCACTTTTTTACAACCAGGTGGTATAATTTGTGACTTCAGACCCCCTGGCGGCAAAGGTGAGGTATTGACACTGTTCCGCTGAGAAGGGGTGTGGTCACATTAAAGTTAACCCGTTTTCAGGATTACCATTGTTCATTTAATCCGGTATTTAACGTCGGCAATTATAAAATGACCTATATTTTCTTTCAGTTAGCGGAATATAGGATAAAGAAAAGCATGTTTCAAGCGAAAAATTTTATTTGTAATAGACGGAAGCAGGTATTTTATCAATATTTGCATGAGCACGTTTCAAAGCGTTTCAGTTTGTTCAAGGTCAAGGAAGTCGAAAATTATAACCACAGGAATACATTGAGTATTTCTATGATTAAAATTTAGTCTGACGCAGCGATTGGGCAGAATGGGATCTTTTGAAATTGGCTCACATGACTGTAATACAAAAAAAATTAGGCAAGAGGGTTTAGAAGTAGAGTTAATATTTACGGATCATCTCCCGATTAGTTGTAGTTAATTAAGGCAAAACAAGTCGGTTATCTCCAATTGAGCAGGTGTGGTCCCAGAAGGTACAAGGGGTCAAGGATTCAAGGATTCGAGTGATCCGCCACAGAACAGGCGGATAAAAATGCTAAAGAATTACAAAGACTTGAAAGTCTGGCAAAAGTCATACGAACTCTATTTCGAGATATATAGAATAACAGCAAAATTCCCAAAGGAAGAAAG
>JAFDFH010000517.1 GCA_019309945.1 Deltaproteobacteria bacterium | reverse complement strand
CGTATATTAACGTAGATCCCGGAACCATGAATCCTTTTCAGCACGGAGAGGTTTTTGTGACGAACGACGGTGCTGAAACTGATTTGGACCTGGGACACTATGAACGGTTTACCCACGCCAAATTGGGTAAGGAAAACAATTTTACTACGGGAAAGATATACGATGCCGTCATCAGCAAGGAGCGCCGGGGCGATTACCTGGGGGGGACCGTCCAGGTAATTCCTCATATCACCGATGAAATTAAACGAAGCATCAAACTGGCAGCAAACGGCGTTGATGTGGTGATCGTCGAAATCGGCGGTACCATTGGTGATATCGAAAGCCTCCCTTTTTTGGAAGCGATCCGTCAATTCAAAGCCGATGCAGGGAAAGACAATGTTATTTATATCCATTTAACATATGTACCCTACATCGCAACGGCGGGTGAAGTTAAAACAAAGCCGACCCAGCACAGCGTTAAAGAACTTCGCAGCATCGGTATTCAGCCGGATATCCTTCTCTGCCGAACAGACCGTTATCTCTCCAATGAGATAAAATCTAAAATTTCTCTTTTTTGCAATGTGAGTGTTGATGCGGTTATTACAGCCAAAGATGTGGATTGTATCTACGAAGTTCCTTTGATTTTTAACAAGGAGGGGCTGGATGAGCAAATTGTGGAACTGCTGCATCTTGAAGCCCCGGAACCTCGGCTGGAACCCTGGGAGGTGTTTGTTGAACGGTTCAAGAACCCCGAATATGAGGTAAATATTGCCATCGTCGGTAAATATACAGACCTGACTGAATCGTATAAGAGCCTCAATGAGGCATTGTATCATGGCGGAACCTATAGCAACAGCAAGGTTAACCTCCTGTTTGTTGATTCCGAAGGGATTGAAAAAGACAATTGCCAGCAGGTGCTTGCGGGTGCCGATGGGATACTGGTGCCGGGCGGATTCGGGTCTCGCGGTATTGAAGGAAAAATCTGTGCGGCTCAATATGCACGGGAAAACAAGATTCCGTACTTTGGAATATGTCTGGGAATGCAGATTGCGGTTGTTGAGTTTGCGCGACATGTCGCAGGTATGGAGGCTGCTCACAGTTCCGAATTTGATGAGAAAACCCCTTTCCCCGTTATATATCTGATGCTGGAATGGTTTGACGAAAAAACCGGTACCCTCCAGAGGCGGGATGTTAATTCCGAAAAGGGAGGGACCATGCGTCTCGGCGCTTATCCATGCAAAATCAACACGAAGACCCTGGCCCATAAAGCGTACAATATGCCCGAGATTTCAGAACGTCACCGGCACCGCTATGAATTTAATAATGATTTTAAAGTGGCGCTTGAGGAAAAAGGGCTGGTGATCAGCGGGACTTCACCCAGCGGTGATCTGGTTGAAATTGTTGAGATTGCAGACCATCCCTGGTTTCTGGGGTGTCAATTCCATCCGGAATTCAAATCACGCCCCATGGACCCCCATCCGTTGTTCAGAGAATTTATTCGGGCCTCTCTGGACCAGGCCCGGTCAAAAGGGAGAGTCGGTTAACCCAGATATACGGGTTGACTTTTCCATGCGATGCTTGCGGCCTTTAAATATACGGGCCGACGCTGGTCCCAAGGCATTTGAGGCAGTATTTGAATGAAAACTTCAAAACATGACATCCGTACAAGATCTGACGAACTGGCCCCATCAAGAAACTTCTGGCTCAAACAAAACAGATACTATTATGAGGACCAGAAAAAATACTTCAAGTTTTTAATCCCAGAAGATCGGTCAGTACTGGAGCTTGGATGCGGAACCGGTTGGCTGCTTGCGTCCATGAAACCTAAACGTGGGCTTGGAATCGACATAAGTCCTCATATAATTGAACAGGCCGAAAAGGATTATCCAGATCTTGAATTCAAGATAGCAGACCTTGAAATGCTGGATTGCCCGGATGAGACATTTGATTTTATCATCCTTTCGGACACAATTGGCCTTTTAATGGATGTTGAAAACACGCTCCATAATTTACATCGCTTTTGTACCTCGGCTACCCGCATTGTCATATCTTACTATAATTTTTTATGGGAACCGCTTCTTAAGCTCGGAGAACGGATCGGCCAGAAAATGCCCCAGCAGCAACAAAACTGGCTCTCCATAGCGGATATCACGAATCTGCTCTATCTGGCTGATTTCCAGATTATCAAGAAAGAACGGCGTCTGCTGTTCCCCAAAAACATACCAGTTTTGTCGACCTTTATTAATCGATATATTGCACCGC
>JAFDFH010000006.1 GCA_019309945.1 Deltaproteobacteria bacterium | reverse complement strand
CCCCGAGGATCGCACAATTCACGGTTATTAAAGGAAGGAAAACGCCCAAAGAATTATATAAAAAAGAAGAATAGCGGTCGATCACCATTTCTACGGCCTGGACCATGGCTGCAATAATAGCGATAAACGAAATCAGTTTCAAAAAGCTCAAGTCCAAATCCGCCAAACCAGCCCATTTTAGAGCCCCGGGGGCCAGCAGATAAT
Organism: Deltaproteobacteria bacterium; assembly: GCA_019309945.1. GTDB lineage: Bacteria > Desulfobacterota > Desulfobacteria > Desulfobacterales > JAFDFH01 > JAFDFH01. Next base: position 17,937 of record JAFDFH010000006.1, on the reverse strand, counting down.
GATAGACCACCCAGTTCGCAGGCGTTGTAATACCCAGAACGAAAATAACCGCAAAACCCAGACCGGTGGCCGTTTGCATGCTCTTAGAAACTGCCAGAAAAGAGCACATTCCTAAAAAATACGCGAGCAGGATGTTACCGACAAAAACGGAATTCAGAGCAATGCTAAAAAGATTTTCCATAAACAGATCCGCTTATTCCTTTAAAATCGTATGCTGAATCCATACAAAAAGCCCGATAATAATAAAGGCCCCCGGGGCCAAAAGCATAATACCCATATTGGCATACCCCGCGTCATACACTATCTGGGGGATGACTTGAAACCCCAGCAGTTTTCCCGAACCCAGCAATTCTCTGATAAACGCAACCCCGATCAAGACCGAGCCATACCCCACTCCGTTAGCAATGCCGTCAATGAAGGAATGCAACGGGGGGTTGACCATGGCACAGGTTTCAGCCCTTGCTAAAACAATGCAGTTGGTAATGATCAATCCCACAAAGACGGACAGTTGTTTGCTGGTTTCATACATGAAGGCTCTAAGAAACTCATCGGCAAGTATGACCAGGGTTGAAATAATGGAAACTTCAACGATAATACGGATATTTCGAGGAATGAAATTTCGCAGGGAAGAAATGATTAAATTGGAAAAGGAAACGACAAAGGTAAGCGACAGGCCCATTACAATAGCGGTCTGCAACTGCACGGTTACCGCCAGCGCGGAGCAGACACCCAGGATTTGCTTGGAGATGGGATTCGTTTTCCACAGGGCTTCGGAAATTGCTTTAAAGGTTGGGCTTTTTGTTATCTTCATGGTTGTTTGAGCCCTTCGTGGTGATTCTATTTAGTGCCTGACGCAGAGATTGGGCAAAATGGGACATTTTGAAACTGGCTCACCTTATCTGATTTTTTCTGAACCTTACAGACACCGGTTCATAATTTAGAAGAACATCCTTTAAACCCTCTGAAAGAAATTTTCCGGTCAACGTGGCACCACTGATGCCGTCCACATAGTTCAACCGTTTTTCTTTCGAAATGATCTCTTTAACAGTTCCTTTGGCAATCGAAATTGAAACAAAATCGCCCTGTCGGTCAACAATCTTTTTCCCTACGAAATTTTTCTGAAACCAGTTTCGCTCGATTTCCCCTCCCAGGCCGGGAGTTTCAGAATGCTTATACACCGAAAAGCCGGAAACGGTCGATCCGTCATTTTTGATGGCCAAATATCCGAGAATCTTACCCCACAGGCCCCTTGAATCGATCGGAACAATGTACGATTCGATGGCATCTTCTTTCAAATACAAATAGATCGGCAAATCTTTTTCACTTATGCCCGGTGATGGGAGAATCCTTCCGGCCGAATCGACCCATACGGATTTTATGTTCTCAGAAAATAATTTCTCAATCCTGTCCGCGTCATACTTCTGTTGCGAATCGACCAAACCAACCGATTTTAAAATGTTCTTTTGTTTGTCAAGAGCGATATTTTTTTGCTGGAAGCTTTTGAGACCGGTGGATGCGGCGGTCAAAAGGATGCTGCAAATCAAGCATAGCCCGGCGGCAAAGACCAGCGTTTTGATGCTGTTAGACATTCGGTACCCGTTTTTTTAATCTGAAGCTGACAACGATATTATCCAACAACGGTGCAAAAAGGTTCATAAATAGAATAGACAGCATTACACCTTCAGGAAAGGCCGGGTTAAATACGCGGATGAGAACCGTTAAAGCGCCTATGGCAAACCCATAAAACCATTTCGCGGGATTCATATCCGGCGCAGAAACCGGATCGGTCGCCATATAGGCAATACCGAAGGCCGCGCCGCCCATGACCAGGTGATAAAACGGGTTTAGTGAAAACCAGGCCATCGAGGATTCGGTCGCAACCAGATTCAGCAGATATCCGGTGGCCAAAATCCCCAGGACACTGCCGAAAATAATCCGGTAGCTGGCAATCCCCAAAAGTATCAGAAAAGCGGCCCCCATCAGGCATAAAAGGGTGGAAGTGGCCCCGATAGATCCCGGATATCCGCCCAAAAATAGTTTTAAAAAAGTATAATCCGCATTGGTCAGGGAGGTTTCAATTTTACCATATGTTTCCGTTAGAGTTGAAATGGCAAGGGGTGTCGCACCGCTGAAGGCGTCCGCCGCCTTTTCTTTTATTCCGCTGACAACGGTCCAAACCGCATCACCGGACATCTGGGCGGGGTAGGCAAAAAACAAAAATGCCCTCCCGGTCAAGGCCGGATTCAAAAAGTTTTTTCCGGTTCCGCCGAAAATCTCTTTTCCGATGACAATGCCGAAAGAAATTCCCAGGGCTGCCTGCCACAGTGGCGTTGTTGGGGGAAGCGTGAGGGGAAATAACATACAGGAGACAAACAATCCTTCACTGATCGCGTGCTTTCGAACCACTGCAAAAAGGATTTCCCAGCAAAAACCCACAACGTAGGAAACAATCACCAGGGGCAAAACGATCCAGAGACCTTTTAGGAAGACGGACGTAAATCCCAATGAAAGCCCGGAAGCAAAATGTGATTGGTACCCCGCATTGTATATACCGAACAATAAATGAGGAATAAGGGCCACAATCACCAGGGTCATGAATCGTTTGACATCCAGGCTGTCACGAACGTGGGGCCCCATTTGGGTCACATCCTCCGGTGCCAGGAAAATCGTCTCGATCGATTCATAGAAAGGATAGAACCTTTCAAATTTTCCCCCGCCGATGAAGTGATTCCGTATCGTATCGAAAAATTTTTTTAACATCCTCAACCAAGCCGAGTTTAAAAAAAGTGATCGTGATTCAGGAAATTTGGTAACTTCTCAAAAACTTATGGTTAAACTCACCAGCGGAGTCATCCGGTATTTTTTTTCAAAGCGGGCAACTGTTTGAAGCCGTTTAGGGCGGCTTACAGTGACCCGAACAGCATGAATTGTTGATTGTAGCCTGTTTGTGCTAAGCGACACATTCATTTTAGATCCCGTACGCGGGTCACTGTTAGGCGCCCTTAACGGCAAGTTTTGGCCGTATTGCAAAAAATTGCCGGATGGCGCAGCGGGCCTACCGGAACATATTGAAAAGTTACGAAATTTGTTTATAATATTCCGCCTTGGCCTCCTTTAAGGTAGCCGCGAGTTCAATTTTAGATGGACAGACATAGGAACACAAGCCGCACTCCACACAATCCAGCAGGCCGTGGGCAAGCGATTCATCAATTTCTTGCGCGAAAATACTTTTGAAGGTCAACTGGGGCAAAATATCGACCGGACACACATCCACGCAATAGCCACAGCCGATGCAAGCGCGCTCACCCCCGTGAAGGTTACAGTCCAGCCTTAAATCCGTTTTGGTGAAGAATGATAAAAATGTTTTTGAATAGCTCGGTTTATTAAAACCGGGCCTTATAAACGCCAAAACCTCCCTTTCTTCACCTTCAGGCATTAATGTCAGGGAAGTTTCGTAAAACCCCAGATATGACCGCTCTGAACCCGAATACCCTCTGAATATTCCACCCACAAGATATCTCGTCTGCGCTTTATCCGCGCGCCCCTGTGCCATGTGTGCAAGCGGGACTCCCATCCTCGTTCTGATATGCAGCCTTTCCCTTGCGAAGCTTCCTGCCAGTACGACGGTCCTTTCGGTCGGGTAAGTTCCGGTTTTAAGCAGATGGGCCAGAAGCAAAACATCCTGTCCGTTTATATACCACGACCGGTTATCATCCGATGACCTTTTGGTATAGTACAGCAGTACCCCCGGATCATCCGCGGGATAATTACCGGAATAGGTGTGCGTTACCCGTCCATTCAATTCTTTGATAACACCTGAATGATCTCGACACGCAGATATGTAAACATTACCGTTGCCCAGTTTATGTAAAACCTTTATTCCATAATCAAAAAGATCCCTTTTCCCTTTCAGGTAAACTTCGGCCAGGGGTTGAAAAGGCTCCTGGTCGTCCAGATTGACAAAAATGACAGGGGGCCTATCATCCGGTCCGGCAATATCTCTAAAAGGGAGCTCTCTTATTAGCGGCCATAGCCCTCCAGCCATGATAAGCTTTATGAGCTGCTTCCTATCAGTCTTTTCCAGTTTGTTTTCATCAAAAGCTTCAAATTTTTCATACTTCTCGTCTGTATCCAGCCGGATCACGATCTCCTGGATAATACGCCGGGGCCCGAAATTAATCTGCACCACTTCGCCCCCGCCCGGTGCCAGGAACTTTAAATCCGAATTGCGTTTATCTTCAAAAAGAAGAGACCCCACATTAACGTGATCGCCTATCTCCACCTGAAGACGCGGTTTTATAAATGGAATCCGTTCCGGCAGAACAGCCACATGTGACGGCGGAGCGATCGTATCCGTTTCCAAGCTCGGCTTGCCCTCAATCTTTAAATTGTAGCCTTTTCTAATCCTTACAAAAATCATCGGCACCGTATAGGATCGGGTTTTAAAAATAAGGTTTTCATTGAAGGTAGAGCATTTTGTTAACACCTGCCGGCCTCATTTTCAACCTTCTATAATATATTTTCCAAAGAAATCCTAACTAGTGCCCATCCAGAAACGGTCTTTTTGCCCGATCTCGGCGTTATGCTCAAAATATTATCCTCGGAATATCAACTATATGCCTGCGGTAAAATTTTTCGCAGGCCTTGATCTCGAACAAAATTCCTCGTTTCTGGACGGACACTAACTATTCCGTGAATTTAGGATCGAGGCGTTTTTGTTTAATAAGATTTTCTGAGACACTTTGTCTCATTCGTCTCTTCATGATCCGTCAACACGCGGGGATTGCGCTTGTTTTGTTGACTTTAACTGATTAATATTGACGGTTTCGTAAAATCCCCATTAGACAGTAAAGTAAAAAACTTCAAATTCAAGGCATGCAAATCCTGAGGAAAGAGGCCTACTTACAGTACATCGCCGTGATGAAGAATACAGCCCTAGGGAAAAGTTGGACGTTTGACGAAGCTGTCAATTTTAATATATTTTTTTTTGTTGCTGTTCAATTCAACTGGCATGGATATTGAAGATCAGTAATCTGATGTTATTTTTGTTCATACGAATCTCATTATAAACGAGTAAATATGACTGCCCCTTCAAAGGAAAGTGGGTGATGATGAAATTACAGGATATACGCAAAAATCAAGATCTCATAAACGCCATTGATTGGGACATGACGCCGGAAGAAGCGGTCAGGCTTTATCTTGAGTGGGGAAACAATTGGGCGCATGGCAATTATGTCATCAGATCCAAGGATGATGTGACCCATTATTTTGTAGTCAACACCTGGGAACCAACACCGAAGATATATCTTATTCGTCGAAATTCGGAAGATGCTGAAGAATTGGCCGAGATCGATTTGCCCGCTAATTTGAAAGAGCGATTTTTAGAATCGATCGGATACAACAAAGGGGTTTATTCAATTGAAGGTGAAGTAAAAAACTGGCTCCAAGAACAACTCTACGATGCATAAATTATGATCTGATCCGTATGATCGATGGAATTTCTTTGTCTTATGAGACAGGACCGTATCACACGTAAACGTGATACAGTTAATTAGTGCCCATCCAGAAACGGTCTTTTTGCCCGATCTCTGCGTTATGCTCAAAATTTTATCTTCGGAATATCAACGATATGCCTGCGGTAAAATTTTTCGCAGGCCTTGATCTCGAACAAAAATCCTCGTTTCTGGACGGACACTAGTTAGGAGAAGAACGATAATGTTTAATGTTTACATGTTTCCGGAAATTGGATATTTTTACAGATAGCAAGGTTGATACTCTCGTAAAAAGTCTTTGAATAAGCGCCGGATGACTAAGTAAAAAGTCCGATTTAGACGGTTTTGTAAAAAGTTCAAATTTAAGGCGTGCAAATTTTGTAATTATGAGACGTACTTATCGTACGTTGAATGATTGCAAAATGCAGCACAACGCAGAAGTTGGACTTTTTACGAAATCGTCATCATTTATTAACCAAAAGGAGGTATACAACGTGGGAAAATTAAAGGGTACCCAAACAGAAAAAAATATTCTAACCGCCTTTGCCGGTGAATCTCAGGCTCGCAACCGTTATACGTATTTCGCCAGCAAAGCCAAAAAGGAAGGGTATGTACAGATTTCGGCAATATTTGAGGAAACGGCCAATCAGGAAAAAGAACACGCCAAAAGACTGTTCAAATTTCTCGAAGGCGGGGGTGTCGAGATTGCAGCTGCATTTCCAGCCGGCGTAATCGCAACGACCCTTGAGAATTTAAAAGAATCGGCCGCCGGAGAAAATTACGAACACACGGAAATGTATCCCGGTTTTGCCAAAACCGCCCGTGATGAAGGCTTTGAAGATCTCGCTGGGGTATTTGAAGCCATTGCGGTTGCTGAGAAACAGCATGAAAAACGGTATGTTGTTCTTGCCGCAAATATCGAAGCCGGAAAAGTTTTTAAACGGGATGAGATGGTTGTATGGCGCTGCCGCAACTGCGGGTACCTCCACGAGGGCAAGCAAGCTACCACGGAGTGTCCTGCATGCGCCCATCCCCAGGCCCATTTTGAGCTGCTTGGAGAAAACTGGTAGATGAAGTGACAAGATTTGGTAGGAAGTTCGGAATTCCTAAACGCTAAACTTGACGGTCTCGTAAAAAGTCCAACTTCTGCGTTGTGCTGCATTTTGTAATCATTCAACGTACGATAAGTACGCTTCATGATTACAAAATTTGCACGCCTTGAATTTAAACTTTTTTCGAAACCGTCTAAATTGGACTTTTTACGAGTTCATCAAACTTATGAAAGGAGAAAAAAAATGATGAAAAGAATGGACATTTATAAATGTGAAAAATGTGGGACCATGGTAGAAGTACTCCAGGGCGGAACCGGTACGATGACATGCTGCAGCGCGGTAATGGTACAACTGGTTGAAAATACAGTTGATGCTGCTAAAGAAAAACATGTTCCGGTCATCGAAAAAATTCCAGGCGGCGTAAAGGTAATGGTGGGCAGCGTTGCCCATCCCATGGAAGCTAAACATTATATAATGTGGATTGAAATCATTGCGGACGGAATCGCCTACCGGCAGTTCCTCAATCCTGGAGATGCTCCGGAAGCCACGTTTAATGTGGCAGCCGACCAGATTACCGCCCGTGAACTCTGTAATCTTCACGGGCTGTGGAAAGCCTAGCCCTTATCTTTGAAATGATTGTTTAAGGCCTGACAATTTTGTTAATCGACAGGGTTAAAGCCCTGCACTACCAAACGGAAACCCGTATTTTATTAACAAGGAGAATAGAAATGGACCGATATGTATGTGTCGTTTGTGGCTATGTTTATGACCCGGAAAATGGGGACCCGGACAATGGGGTTGATCCGGGAACGAAATTTGAAGATCTGCCGGATGACTGGGAATGTCCGGTATGCGGGGCAGCAAAATCTGATTTCGAAAAGGAATAAAAAAAGCCGTAGCCGTTCACAGGTTCAGGGTTCAAAGGTTCAGGGTTGCTTTTTTGCTTAAGCCTGATGGAATAAATGAGTTTCAGTGGATCTCTCAATCGAATTATTCCGCCATTTTGCGTATGAATCAACCTGCTGTGCCATGAATTTGTGTTTTCAACCCAAAGTCGCATCCAAAATTCAAGTTTGACGTATCAACGGTTGAGATTTGTATTGAACTTCGAACCTCTGAACCCTGAACCTTTGAACCCGTGAACTGTTACAAAAAGCCTTTCAGGTGGAGAAATCAGCAATTCGTTTAACTTGCAAAAGTTTACCACGGAAAAACACCAAATACCACTGTTGATGTAAACGCTGGATGAACAATTGAGCATCCGTGGCAGTCTGTGTAGATCCGTGGTTACTTTTGCTCTAATTCAAAATCAGCAATTTTTTAAAACCGGGGAAAAAAATGAAACCAATCGAAATCGCACAAGGAATATTTGACGTTGGTGTTAATGACTGGAACATCAGCGATTTTCATGGCTATTCAACGCCTTTCGGCACCAGTTACAATGCCTTTTTAATATTAGATGAAAAGACAACGCTTATCGATACTGTAAAAAGTGAGTTTTCAGATCAGTTAATAAATAACATTTCTTCAATCATAGATCCTAAAAAGATCGATTACGTGATCAGCAACCACACCGAAATGGATCATTCGGGCGGATTGCCCCGGGTGATGCACAGAATCGGAGAAGAAAAACAAATTTTCTGTTCGAAAATGGGGGTAAAAAACCTTTCCCGTCACTTTTCACAAAAATTGAATTTACGTGCGGTCGAAAATGGCGAAGAATTGAGTCTGGGCGCTCGAACCCTGACCTTTCTGGAAACCCGAATGCTTCACTGGCCGGACAGCATGTTTACCTATGCGAAGGAAGACAAAATCCTTTTTTCCAGCGATGCCTTTGGTCAGCATTACGCCGGGTTTGAAAAATTCGACGATGTCGTCGGCCATATTATTATGCCCCACGCAAAGAAGTATTTTGCAAATATTTTACTTCTTTATTCTCCACTTATTCTTAAGCTGGTAGAGAAGGTTACGGAACTCGGATTGGAATTTAATATGATTTGCCCGGATCACGGGATCATTTGGCGGAAAGACCCTGCCAAAATCATCAACGCCTATGTGCAATGGAGTAAGCAGGAGGCCGAAAAAAAGGCGGTAATTGTCTATGATACCATGTGGCACAGCACGGAAAAGATGGCTGATGCCATCGCTTCAGGATTGGCTGAGCAGGGTGTCAAGGTGAGACCGATGCATCTAAGAAAATTTCATCGCAGTGATATTATGACGGAAGTCCTGGATGCAAGGGCAATCATTGTGGGGTCACCGACGTTAAATAACGGCCTCTTTCCCACAATCAGTGATTTTTTAACTTACATGAAAGGGCTTAAGCCGCTGAACAAAATTGGCGCCGCCTTTGGATCCTATGGATGGAGTGGAGAATCCGTCAAGCTGATTAACAATGTATTTAAAGAAATGAAATTCGAAGTTATCGACCCGGGGCTAAAGATCCAGTATGTGCCCGATAATGAAGGAATAGAGGCTTGCTACCAGCTCGGCACAAAAATAGGCAATGCGATTACAGGATAACATTCGTGTTTCTTGAATTTTAACATGAAAAAACCGCTTGTTGAATTAAGCGACTGCATTCTTTGTGAAGTGTGTGTTGAAGTATGCCCGTTGGTATTCTCGCTCAACCAGACGGGTTTTATACAGGTTGCCGAGCTGACCGGTTACCCTCAGATTGAAGTCGACGAGGCCATCAAAAATTGTCCGGCGGATTGTATTTACTGGATTGACGGTTAACTGCAGAAAGGAGCTTTTATGAAAAAGATTGTGCTTTTTGTTTTCAATGGTGATCCCATGTGTTTTATCCACGTCCTTTTAAACGCCCTCGATATGAAAGATAAGGGTTACGAAAGCAAAATTGTCATCGAGGGTGCCGCCACAAAATTAATTCCGGAACTCGAAAAAAAAGGGAATCCTATGCACGCCTTGTGGGAAAAGGTAATAAATTTTAAACTCGTCGAGGGTGTGTGCAAAGCATGCGCCAATAAGATGGGTACCCTGGAGGCATCCAAAAACCAGGGTTTGTCACTACTAGATGACATGTCAGGGCACCCCAGCATGGCACGGTACAAGGATAGTGGCTATGAAATCATCACGTTTTAAATGCAAACTGAAAAAATAAGCGGACGAAAACTGAAAAACAAACTCCTCGAGGTTCTTAAAAAAGAGGATTTGGAAAAAGGTTTGGAAGAAATTCTCAAACTGCCTGCAAGACAGGCGGTCAATCCCCTGTTTTCTTTTTTCTACAATTCTGATGAATTAATCAAATGGCGGTCGGTGACGGCTATGGGTGCCGTGGTAGCAGATCTTGCGATGCAAGATATGGAATCTGCACGAGTGGTCATGCGCCGCCTCATCTGGAATCTAAACGATGAATCCGGAGGAATCGGCTGGGGTTCACCTGAAGCCATGGGAGAAATCATGGCCTGCCACCCAGGTCTGGCTGATGAATATTCCTGTATCCTCATATCCTACATGATGCGAAACGGTAATTTTATCGAGTATGAAGCGCTACAGCGAGGTGTTATTTGGGGTGTGGGGCGACTTGCCCACGCACGTCCCGCTCTGGTTGTAAGCGCTACCCCCCATATCCTTCCGTTCATGGAATCGAACGACGCAACGATTCGTGGGTTTGCCGCATGGGCTGCAGGCGCCTTAAGCCCAATCCTGACAAAACCGATACTCGCAAAACTGTCCGATGATAAGATAAAAATACATATATTTTTGAACCGACAACTCGTTGAATGCACGATCGGCAAACTCGCCGGGGATGCGTTGACGAAAATCAAACAGCAGCACCATTCTTCGTAACTTCTAAAAACTTATGGTTAAACCTACCAGCGGAGTCATCCGGTAATTTTTTTCAAAGCGGACAACTGTTTGAAGCCGTTTAGGGCGGCTTGCAGTGACCCGAACATGATAAATTGTTGATTGTAGCCTGTTTGTGCTAAGCGACACACTCATTTTAGATCCCGTGCACGGGGCACTGTTAGGCGCCCTAAACGGCAAGTTTTGACCGTATTGAAAAAAATTACCGGATGGCGCAGCGGGCCTACCGGAACATATTGAGAAGTTACCATTCTTCTTGACAGCACACCATTTATTTTATTATTTTTCGTTTCTAGCCGTCTATTTTCGAACACACAAAGCACCCTGACGGCCATCGGTGTCGTCGGGGTAATGGGCCAGGAGCGATGTTATGAAACGGTTTTTCCCCAGGATCTGTATATTGGTTTTCGTTTGTACACACCTATCAACTTCCACGCCGGCAGCTACAGCCAATCAGGAATCACACCTCCCACTGACATTATCCGATGCGATAATAATGGCCGTCGATCAAAACCCGAGGATAACGGCGGCTCACGATCAGCTGGAGATATCGGCGTCTAAAATTACCCAGGCCCAGTCCGGATTTTATCCTCAGGTCTATTTTTCGGAAACGTTTAATCGAACCACCAATCCCACCTGGGCCTTTGGTACCAAGCTGAATCAGGGGGTTATTACCCTGGAAGATTTTAATCCCAATAAACTCAATGATCCTGAAGCCATCAACAATTTTGGAACGGCCTTCGCATTGGACTGGTCGGTCTTTAACGGTGGCCGGACACGCCTCGGCACGAAGCAATCCAGGGAAAACCACCAAGCCGCGTCTTTAATGCTGAAACGGACGCGACAGGATGTTATTGCAAACACGGCAAGCGCGTATGTCGGTCTCCTGCTGGCCCGGAAAAATGTCAATGTCGTTCAGAAGGCTCTAACAACGGCGCAGGCCCATTTAAAGTTGGTACAATCTCGCTTTAAAAGCGGGTTTGTGGTTAAAAGTGACCTTCTCCGTGCCCAGGTTCGCATTGCCGAATTGGAACAAGAGCGCCTCCAGGCTGAAAGCCAGGTAAAAATGTCTCAGGCCGTGTTACACGCTGCAATGGGAACGTTTGGTGAACGTTCGATCAATCCGATCACCCCCTTGGAGCGGTGTTGGGAAAGCAAAGGCTCTATCGAGGAATGGATTGCCATGGCCCTGGGCAATCGACCGGACCTGAAACAATTGCGACACCGGCAAACCATTGCCCAGGATGAAATGACCAAGTCCAGGTACGAACATCTACCCACTTTGAATCTTGTGGGTACTTACCAGATCAATTCCGAAAATTTCAGTGAATTTGCAGATAATTATACCGTCGGGGCCGTGGCACGCATAAACCTTTTCAGCGGTCATCGTATTTCCTCCAAAACAAAAGAAGCAATGGCATTCCTCCGTCTGGTCCAGTCTACGATTAAAGCGATGGAACTGGGGGTTCGTGTCGAAACACAAAAAGCATTTCTTCAAACCCAGAGTGCCTGGAAGCAAATCCAGGTGGCCCAAACGGCAGTGACCCAAGCTGAAGAGGCGCTTCGTATCGTTCGGAATCGTTACAAAAGCGGACTTCTGACCATCGTAAGCCTGTTGGATGCCGAGGTGGCCTCACAACAGGCACGTACACGCCATTTCAAGTCCATGCATGATTACAAAGTTGCCAGAATTAATCTGGCCCTGGCGGCCGGAACCATTGACACCGATTTTCAATAATCAGAAGAGGTTGCAGTTATCTAAAAGGGAGTTTAATATGCCGGGGAAAAAAATATTTTACCTAACCTTTTTACTGAGCACGATCTTGTTGTCGCCAGGCTGTAGCGATAAAATTGAACCCGGAAATGTCGAACCGGGTGAATTGCCTGTTATTAAAGCACATCTGGCCGTTGCCAAAGTCACCCGCCAGCCGTTTATCTATGAGGCGGTCGGAACCGTGACCGCCCGTACCGCCAGTACCCTGTCCAGCAAGCTGATGGGCACGGTTAAGGCCATCCATGTGCAGGAAGGGGACTTCGTCAAGCAGGGGGATCTCCTGGTAGAGATTGATGAACGTCAGGTATCTGCCCGACTTCGCGAGGCCCGAGAAGCTCTGGCTGGTGCGCGCAGTTCGGAGGCTTCTGCAAGATCCGCTCGCGAAGCAGCCCGTGCAAGAGCTCGACTTACTCGTTCCACGTACAAACGCTACCTTCAACTCATGCAAGAAGAGTCGGCCAGTCAGCAGGAATTTGAAGAGGTCGAAGCGCGCTATCGACAGTCCGAGGCCTCATTGAGCCAGACCGAAGCTATGCTGGCAGCTTCGGGCCACCGTGTTCAACAGGCCGAAGCAGCCGTGACCGCTGCACAGATCGGAGAAAAAGATGCGAAGATTCGATCCCCCTATGACGGTAAAATTACGGCCAAAATGATAAATGTGGGTGATCTGGCATCTCCCGGCACACCTTTTCTTACCCTCGAAAAAGAGGGGGTGCATTGTGCGGAGTTCGTTCTGCCGGAACAACATATCCAATCGGTATACCTTGACCAGAAAGTGCAAGTAACCATTCCGGCCCTGGATGAAAAGACCCTGGAGGGAACGGTGGGCCGGATTGTTCCGGCGGCGGATTATAAGAGTCGTTCCTTTCAAGTCAAAGTGGCCCTCCCGATGGATAAGGCCATCCGGACGGGCATGTTCGCCCGGGTGGCAGTCCCCGTGGGAGAGGCCGGTATGCTGATGATCCCCTCGTCGGCGCTTGTCCGGCAGGGACAACTGACAGGTATTTACATTGTAGATGCTAAACAAACGGCCCGTTTTCGTCTCATCCGTATCGGCAGGACCATGGGGGATGCTGTCGAAGTCGTCTCCGGAATCAAAGAAGGCAATCGGTACGTGGTGTCACCACCTCCTGGAATTGTGAACGGAGCACGCGTGGAGGTTCCCCAATGAGTCAACATACAGGTCCCGCCGGCAGGATCGCACATTTTTTTATCGATTCCAAACTGACCCCTCTGATTATCATCGCTTCCATTTTTTTAGGGCTTTTTGCGGTCATCGCGCTTCCAAGAGAAGAGGAACCTCAAATCATTGTACCGATGGTCGATATCTTCGTAAAAATGCCCGGTGCCAGTGCTAAAGAAGTCGAAGAGCGAATCACAGGGCCCATGGAAAAGCTGCTATGGGAAATTCCCGGGGTGGAGTATATCTATTCCACGTCGAGCCCGGGGATGGCCATGGCGGTTGTCCGTTTCTTTGTCGGACAAAATGAGGAACAATCGATTGTTCGGCTCCAGTCCAAGCTTATGGCGAATTATGACAGGATCCCCTGGGCGGCAACACCGCCATTAATAAAACCGAGGTATATTGACGATGTTCCCATTCTGGGCCTTACCTTCTGGGGCGAGGAGGCTGATGCTTATCTTTTAAGACGTCTGGGAGCCGAAGTTGAAAATAGCATTAAACGCGTAAACAATGTTTCAATTACGACGCTGATTGGTGGCGACCGGCGACAGTTGGATGTCCAGCTGGACCCGGTACGTCTGGCTGCCTTTAGACTGGACATCGAAAGAGTCGCCGCAATGCTATCGGCGGCCAATCAGGAAATCGACGCCGGGACATATCCTTCATTGGAAGGGCAGGTCCGGGTTCATACGGGGGGATTTCTCAAAACCCTGGAAGATGTCAAAAGCGTCGTCATCGGTCTTCACGACGGCAGGCCGGTCTATCTTCGGGATGTTGCATCCGTCACCGATGGGCCCAAGGAACCGGATCAGTATGTCTTTTTTGGAACCGGTCCTGCTTCAGAAAAAAAGGGAATTGCCGGGAATGAAGCACCTACGGGAGTTTATCCGGCCGTAACCCTGACCGTTGCCAAAAGAAAAGGGACCAATGCCATCACCGTGGCCGAAAATGTTCTAAAACGGATCGAGGATATCCGCGGGACCATTATTCCGGATAATATTCACATGACCATCACCCGCCATTATGGTGAAACCGCCAAGGAGAAATCCGACGAGCTTCTTTTTCATATGATGATCGCAATCGTTTCGGTAACGATTCTCATCTGGTTCACTTTAGGCCGCCGGGAATCGGGTGTGGTCGCACTTGCTATCCCTGTCACCCTGGCCCTGACCCTCGCTTTTTTTTACCTCTATGGCTATACCTTAAATCGCATTACCCTCTTCGCCCTGATCTTTTCCATTGGTATTCTCGTGGACGACGCGATCGTGGTGGTGGAAAACATTGTCCGCCATTTTCGGCTTCCTGAAAACTGTGACCGTCCCCGTTTTCAGGTCGCCGTTGAAGCGGTGGACGAAGTGGGCAATCCGACAATCCTTGCGACCCTGGCCGTCATTGCCGCCATTCTCCCCATGGCCTTTGTGGGGGGGCTTATGGGTCCCTACATGCGGCCGATCCCGCTGGGTGCCTCGGCCGCCATGGTATTTTCCCTTTTTGTCGCGTTTATCGTAACCCCCTGGGCTTCCATGCGGCTGCTTAGGCACGATGAAACCTGCGAAGAAGAATCCCACCAAGAGGAAGACTGGAGCATCCGTCTCTACCGGCGCGTCATGGCCCCCCTTATCGAAAGCCCCCGGTGGCGCTGGACTTTCCTGATGGGGGTGGCCGGCCTTTTGCTTTGCGCCTGCGCCCTGGTTGCTATTGGCTGGGTACGGGTAAAGATGCTTCCTTTTGACAACAAGAGTGAGTTTCAGGTGATTATCGACATGCCGGAATACGCCACCCTGGAGCAAACGACGGCTGCGGCCCTTGAAATGGGTGATTATCTCAAAACGGTTAATGAGGTGGTTGATTATGAAATTTATTCCGGCACCGCCGGCCCGTTTAATTTTAACGGTCTGGTTCGTCATTACTATCTGCGCCAGGGCCCCAACATGGCGGACATTCAGGTAAACCTGGCGAACAAAAAATACCGCAAACAGCAGAGCCATGCTATCGCCAAGCGCGTGCGCCCTGCCCTTAAATTGATTGCCGATCGTTACAAGGCCCGCGTAAAAGTGGCTGAAGTACCTCCGGGACCGCCGGTTCTGTCTACCCTGGTGGCTGAAATCTATGGACCGAATTATGAACGCCAGCGCGAAATCGCCAAGCAGATTCGCAACGTTTTTGAAGAAACGCCGGGTGTTGTGGATGTAGACTGGTACATGGAAGAAAGCCAACTCCGGTTTAACATGGAAGTCGATAAGGAAAAAGCAGGCCTTCACGGAATCAGCGTGGCTCAGATTACAAAGACCCTTGAACTGGCCCTGTCCGGAAGGCAGGTGGGACTTCTCCATCAACCTCTGGAAAAAGAAGATGTTCCCGTAATTTTAAGGCTCCCCCTCGTAGACCGCGCAGGGACCAAACGTCTGGAGGCAATTAAGATTCAATCCGCCGATGGCAGCTTGGTTCCATTATCGACCCTTGTTGATACCCGCAAAACCGATGTTGACCGGAGTATTTATCATAAAAATCTCATGCCGGTAGTGTATGTCATTGGCGATGTGGCCGGAGAAAAGGAAAGCCCGGTTTACGCAATTTTCGAAATGCAAAAAAAGATCGACGCCCTAACGCTTCCGGAAGGTTACCGGATCGCCCAGCATACCGCTAACCTACCTTCCAGTGACCGCCGTTTTGCCATGAAATGGGATGGGGAATGGCATATCACTTACGAAGTGTTCCGGGATATGGGAATCGCCTTTGGCGTGGTTCTCCTGCTCATCTTTGTTCTGGTCGTGGGCTGGTTTCAATCCTTCTCCACCCCACTGGTCATTATGATCGCCATACCCTTTTCCCTCATTGGGATTCTTCCGGCCCATTTGCTTTTCGGCGCGTTTTTTACGGCAACATCAATGATCGGGTTTATTGCCGGTGCCGGCATTGTCGTGCGCAATTCCATTATCCTGGTCGATTTCATCGAATTACGGCTGAAACAGGGGATGCCTCTTAATCTGGCCGTCATCGACGCCGGTGCGGTTCGCTTTCGGCCCATGATGCTCACGGCCGCCGCGGTCGTCGTCGGGGCATCGGTCATCCTGTTTGATCCCATTTTTCAAGGCCTGGCCCTGTCTCTGATGGCGGGCGAAGTCGCTTCCCTTCTCTTTTCCCGAATGACGGTTCCGATCCTCTACTTTCTCGACAAGCGATGGGAATCTTCCCACGGACACGCCAAACCCAAACAATCGTAAGCGTGCTTTGCCGCAGGGCTATAGATAAAACCCTATTTAGTGTCCGTCCAGAAACGAGGATTTTTGTTTGAGATCAAGGCATGCGAAAAATTTTACCGCAGGCATATAGTTGATATTCCGAGGATAAAATTTTGAGCATAACCCAGAGCTCGGGCAAAAAGACCGTTTCTGGATGGACCCTATCTATCCCATTCATAGCAGGCCCGTAAGTTGTTCTCATCCGTTATATGATGATTACAGTAATGCAAAAAACCAACACCATCCCCTTGATGTACGACCCGCAAAACTCGACACTCAGTGCGGAAAATCACCTTAAACAAGTCAAGAAAAAGCAGATAAAGTTCAGCTTGTAAAATATGGCCTTTGGTTTGAGGGCCAACATTCCGAAATTATTATATGCTTGACTAACCTACTAATTTTAAGTTATTTTTCAACACCTTTCAACTTTTTCTATCACAATGGGGATCAGAAAAACAGAGCGTCTGGAAGAAGCTAAAAAAGGTTGTAAGAAATAAAAAAGAGACAACGGGATAAAAACGTAATGGATCAACCAGAGATAGTAAAGCTAATAAAAAAGGGCGAATCCAAAACAGTCGAATTTAAAGAAACATTTGATAATAAAACAATCGAAACGGCTGTTGCCTTCGCTAATACAAAAGGAGGGCATATTTTTATTGGGGTTTCCGATAAAGGCGCTAAAAAGGGTGTTCAGATCGGAAAGGAGACTTTAATCGGCTGGACTAATAAGATTTCTCAAGGTACTCAGCCTCGGATCATACCGGAGGTTAAATCGTCGGAAATTGAGAGCAAAATAATTGCTGTTATCCAAATTAAAGAATTCCCCCTTAAACCTGTATCAACGAAAGGGAGATGTTACCGGAGGGTGGAAAACAGTAATCGTCTAATGACTCCTCAGGATATCGCTGAAATGCATTTACATTCTACCGGTACGAGCTGGGATAAAACGCCGGCTCCAGATGCCACGATGTCTGACATAGACCCTGAAAAAATCAAAAGATACATCAGAAGGTCAAGGGATGCGGGGAGAAGAGATGTTGGAGACCATGAAGAACCTTTAGAAATTCTTAAAAAGCTGGAACTTGTCAAGGAAGGCAAGCCGACATGGGCAGCGCTTCTGCTTTTTCGGAAAGGCACAAAATACCTTCGGTCCCAGGGC
Organism: Deltaproteobacteria bacterium; assembly: GCA_019309945.1. GTDB lineage: Bacteria > Desulfobacterota > Desulfobacteria > Desulfobacterales > JAFDFH01 > JAFDFH01. The sequence goes on along the minus strand of JAFDFH010000006.1, from coordinate 204 downwards.
TTGGTCCATTGCGGCAGGTTCAAAGAAGAAACCATTGTCATTGATGATCGAATGATTGAAGGCACGATTGTTGAGCAAATAGACGAGGCTATGGATTTTATACGTAAAAATATCAGTGTAAAGTTTGTTATGACAGGGAAACCTCAAAGAGATGAAGTGTGGGATTATCCTCTTGAAGCCATACGCGAATCTATCATCAATGCC
>JAFDFH010000516.1 GCA_019309945.1 Deltaproteobacteria bacterium | reverse complement strand
GCAGGGGATTTAGATGGAATTGAAAAAGGTGAATTGGATACACTTAAAAAAAGACATAGCAGAAAGCCAAAGAATGTTAAAAGCGCTGATAAAGTCTTTAGAAAACAAACCCTTAAATCCTTGACCCCTTGAATCCTGGGACCCTCTTCTCCAACTAAATTGGAGAAGATCCCCATTTTATTATATGAATACGGGAGATAGCAATGACTGGGAGAAAGCGTATCGTAAGCGGCATGCGGCCGACAGGGCCACTCCATCTCGGGAACCTGCACGGTGCCCTTGCAAACTGGGTAAAAATGCAGGAACAATATGATTGTTTTTTTTTTATTGCGGACTGGCATGCATTAACCAGCGACTATGAGGATACCGCATTTGTTTCACAATATGTCAGAGATATGATGATTGACTGGCTGAGTGTAGGGCTTTCCCAGGATAAAAACACCCTTTTTGTCCAGTCCCATATCAAGGAACACGCGGAGCTGTTTTTAATTCTTGCGATGATAACGCCCGTACCATGGCTTGAACGTAATCCCACCTACAAGGACCAGATTGTTCAGCTGAGCAACAAGGACCTTTCCACCTTTGGTTTTCTCGGCTATCCTGTGCTTCAGGCAGCCGATATTATAATGTATAAAGCACATGGCGTTCCAGTAGGAGTGGATCAGGTTCCCCACATAGAAATTTCCCGGGAAATTGCCAGAAGATTCAACCATTTTTACGGGGAAATTTTCCCTGAACCGGAATCTCTTTTAACCCAAACCCCCAAAATACTCGGGATCGACCGCCGCAAAATGAGTAAGAGCTATAACAATGCCATATTTATATCAGAGAGCCCGGAAGACATCACCGCCAAGGTCGCCAAGATGGTTACGGATCCCCAGCGGGCAAGAAAAAGCGATCCAGGTAATCCCGACGTTTGTAATGTTTTTGAGTTTCATAAAATTTACTCTGACGGGGAAACGGTTGACCAAATAAACAGCTCCTGCCGCACTGCTCAAATCGGTTGTGTTGAATGCAAACAAATCATGGCTCGAAATCTCATCAAGGCGCTTGAACCTATTCGTGAAAAAAGGGATTATTACCAAAACCGGCCTGAACTAGTTGACAACATAATTGTCGAAGGAAGCAGCAAAGCAAGGAAAGTTGCCCAAGAAACAATGGAAGAAGTTAGGTCCGCAATGGGAATCTAAAGAAGGGTTTAATTTTCTAAAGTCGTCCACCGACGTTGAAAAAAGCCAGGTTATGTCAGACGAAATCTATGAAGTTAAAATAGAAGATGTCTTCGAGGGACCAATGGACCTCCTCATCCATCTCATAAAAAAGAATGAGGTGGATATTTATAATATTCCCATTGCCTTGATTACGGATCAATATCTTGAATACATAGAATGGATGAAATCGATGAACATAGACTTTGCCGGTGATTTTATTCTTATGGCAGCCACCTTAACCAAGATCAAGTCCAGGATGCTCATCCCTGCACACGAAGGCGAAGAGGAGGAAGAAGATCCCCTCGCGGAGATCACGAAACCGCTTTTGGAATACTTGCAGATGAAGTCGGCCGCCGAGCAATTGGCCGAAAGACACCTTTTGGGCGAAGATACTTTTGTCAGAAATCCGAGTAAAGAAGATTTTTTGATAAACGGCGAAGATGAAATGATTCAAGTAGGTCTATTTGAACTTATCGATGCATTTCAAAAAATACTTGAAAACATATCCCCTGATCAACGGGTGGATTTGACTGCCGACAAGCTATCGGTAAAAGACAGGATCTCCGAAATTGTGGATATATTAGAAGCACAAGGATCGGTAACCTTTGGCGAGCTCTTTGCGGTCAATTCCGTAAAAAGTGATATTGTGGTGACTTTTCTTGCCCTTTTGGAGATGGTCAAACTCAGCTTGGTCCGGATAGTCCAGCATGTACAAACGGGTATTATCAGACTTTTTTATTTATAATGGACGACTTAAAAAACATCATTGAAAGCCTGCTGTTTGTTGCCGAGGATCCCCTTACAATAGACCGCCTGAAAAATATTCTGGCATATGAGGATACCAAGGAGATCCGTAAAGCCATGCAAGGGCTTTCAGATGACTATGAAGCCCGCAAAGGCGGTTTTTATTTGCGTGAGATTGCCGGTGGGTATCAAATCCGCACACGTCCTGAATACACGGAATGGATCAAACGTATGATCCACCCCCATCCAATTCGATTGAGCAAGGCAGCCCTGGAAACGCTGGCGATTATAGCGTATAAACAACC
>JAFDFH010000138.1 GCA_019309945.1 Deltaproteobacteria bacterium | reverse complement strand
CGAGATCAAGGCCTGCGAAAAATTTTACCGCAGGCATATAGTTGATATTCCGAGGATAAAATTTTGAGCATAACGCAGAGATCGGGCAAAAAGACCGTTTCTGGATGGGCACTACCTAGCCCTTGCGGGTTATCGATCGGAAGACGTTATCCAGTCTTCCCTGTTCCACAAATATGGACGCCACCTGAATGTTATTTTCCTGGGCGAAAGACATCACACGGGTTGATAGGGATTCCCCGGTACGTTCCGGAAAGATTCGAACTTTTATATTCTCCCTGTTGTCTTCCAGGATCTCCGCGGATTTGACCCCATCTAAGTTTTGGAGACGGGCTAGAAGTCCGGCTGAATCCGTATTAACAACAGTAAGAGCGATCGTGCCATGGATGGGCGATTGCGCCCTGAGGTTGGCAGGTGTGTCATCGGCCACGATGCGACCATCCGCAATGATGATGGCTCTGCTGCAAACCGCTTCAACCTCGTCCAAGATGTGCGTTGAAAGAATAATGGCCTTCTCCGAACTCATTTCCAGGATCATAAGTCTGACTTCATGTTTCTGGTTTGGATCAAGGCCGTCGGTCGGTTCATCAAAAATGAGAAATTCCGGATCATGAAGAATACTCTGGGCAAAGCATACTCTTTGCTTGAAACCTTTTGACAGGGTGTGGATGGTTTGGTGTTTTACCTCTGCCAGGAAGCATTTTTCGATTGTTGCTTCGACTCTTTCTTTATAGTTTACTCTGGCAAAGCTCCTGATTTCAGAGCAGAAATTGAGGTAGCCCCAAACGGTCATGTCCGGATACACCGGTGCGTTCTCCGGCAGATATCCCATTTTTTTTCTGGCGGATAACGAATCTTTGATGATGTCAGATCCTCCGATGATCGCAGTCCCCTTGGAAGGCGGGACAAAGCCGGTTATCATCCGCATGGTCGTTGTTTTCCCCGCACCATTCGGACCTAAAAAGCCAAGGATCTCACCTTTTTCGACGGTAAATGAAATATCATCAACAGCCTTGTTGGTGAGAAAATATTTCGTTAAATTGCTTACCTCAATCATGGGCAATATTTACTTTCTGATAGGGGTTGAATCCGGTGAAAAATAACCCTGTTTTAGTTAAAATAATCCGAAAGTTAAACCAAAGAAATTAATCATATTTTCAGATTTGTCAAGTGGATTGAGCGTTATTTACCGGTTTAATTTGAGAAGCGGGGCATGCTAACCTTTTTATCCTGTTGCTCTGGGGCAGATCATCTGATATGGATAAAAGTTCAATTTCACAAGCACAAGCAGATTATCAAACAATTGGAACTTCATCCGTGATTTTGAAATATTTTTTTTAAAATCCAATGAGCCCGTTTCAAAACGTTTCAGTTTGTTCAAGGTCAAGGAAGGCGATCCGCCTGAGGCGGATTAACCATAGGCATACATATAGTATTTCGAGGATTAAAATTTGAGCCTGACGCCGAGATTGGGCCAAATGGGACGTTTTGAAATTGGCTCCAATGAAAGGATTAATAATGGACGGAGAAGCAGCGCCTTTTAATTTTTTCACCCGCGTATGGAAATTTTTCACGTCTGTAAGACTCACAGTGGTGCTTCTGTTGTCATTGGCGGTCACTTCGATTGTTGGAACAATAATCCCGCAGAATGAAAGCCCGGCAGCCTATTTTCGCGAATATGGGGAGTTTCTTTACAGAATTTTTAATGTACTTGACATTTTTGACATGTACCATTCCTGGTGGTTTCAGTTTCTGCTGTTGACGCTAACGATCAACGTTGTTGTCTGCTCGATCAATCGGTTCTCGGCCGTGTGGAAGATCGTATTTGTAAAAACTCCTTCATTTGATGTTTCAAAGTTCAGAAATCTTGCTGAAAAACAAGCGCTTGTCATCGATCGTACAACCGAAGATCTCAAAAAAATAGACGACTTATTGATTCCCAAGGGTTTTGGATATCGTAGGGTTGAAAAAACAGATAAGGGATTTTGCATTTTTGCCGAAAAGGGACGATGGACCCGTCTCGGGGTTTATACGGTTCATATGAGTATCGTTTTTCTCTTGATAGGCGGCTTGATCGGTTCACTTTTTGGCTTCGAAGGCTTTGTCAAAATTCCGGAAGGAGAAGTGGTCAATCACATCCAGCTGCGAAATACAGGGAAATTACATCACCTCGATTTTGAGATCCGGTGTGATGATTTTAATGTGAGCTTTTACGACTCACACGGCCGTATGCCCAAAGAATACCGTTCCTCTTTAACGATCCTTGAGCAGGGCAAGCCTGTCTTTAAAAAAGATATCATCGTCAATGATCCGCTACGTTACAAGGGGATCAACATATTCCAATCCAGTTACGGCAAGCTCCCGCCCAAGGAACGCCCTTCAGTAAAAAACCCGCCGGAGGTGATCAGCTTGAATTTTACAAGCATGGCAACAGGGATGCGCTATCGGATAAAGACAGCGATTGGTAAGTCTTTCGATATCCCGGAGGGCATGGGAACGTTCATGCTAAAAAAATATACGGATTCCGCTGCATACCGAGGCCAGCCTATTGGCCAAGCCTATATTGGAATTCTCACCCCCAAAGACGGCAATCCCGTTGAAGTGTTATTGCCTTTACAGTACCCGCATTTTGACAGGATGAGAAGGGGCGATTACGTTATTTCGGTCGTTATCTCAAAAGATGATCAGATGCTTTCTGCCGAAAACCAAAATTTACGGTATTATACCGGACTCCAGGTGACAAAAGATCCCGGGGTCTGGATTGTTTATTCCGGATTTGTCGTGATGATTATCGGATGCTTCATAACATTTTTTATGTCCCACCAAAGGCTTTGTATTGAAGTGGTTGAAAGCGGAAAAAAAAGTAAAGTTATGGTCGCAGGTACATCCAACAAAAACAAATTAGGTATGCAAAGCAGGGTAAAAAGCCTTTCCCGGAGGCTGCTGCGTTTAGATCGGAAACCTTAACCTTTTGGGCATCCGTAGCGGCGTTTGCAAGTCAATTGTTTTTAACTTCTCAAAAACTTATGGTTAACCAAACGGAGTCATCGAAAGAGGACGAGGTATGAGTAGTTCATATTTATTGTCAATTGTTACATTTGTTTATGGTCTGGCGGCATTATTATATATCGTATCCTGGATTTTCAAAAAACCATTGCCGGGGAAAATAGCCACATGGACAACCCTGGCGGGTGTCGCAGGAAATACGATTGGTATGATCATGCGATGGGTGGAATCTTACCGGATGGGCATCGGTCATGCCCCCCTGTCCAACATGTATGAGTCGCTTGTCTTTTTTTCCTGGACCATTGCCGTTATTTACCTTGTCATTGAGCGCAGTTATAAAAACCGAATTATCGGCGCTTTTGCAACGCCCCTTGCCTTTTTGGCAATGGCTTATGCATCCCTGTCGCCGAATGTGAGCGATCGTATTCAGCCGCTTATCCCTGCATTGAAAAGCAACTGGCTCATTGCCCACGTAATAACCTGTTTTTTAGGTTATGCTGCTTTTGCAATCGCTTTTGGTGTCAGCGTGATGTATCTGGTTAAGCGCAGGGCCGCCGGGGATGCAGAAAATCGGTTACTTGCGCGTTTTCCAGATTCCGATGTCCTCGATGAAGTGACCCATCAACTGGTCATGTTTGGTTTTCTTTTTTTGTCTATCGGAATAATAACAGGGGCGGTCTGGGCTAATTCAGCCTGGGGAAGTTACTGGTCCTGGGATCCAAAAGAGACCTGGTCTCTGATCACCTGGTTCATTTACGCAACCCTATTGCATGCCAGGAAGATGCGGGGGTGGCATGGAAAGCGTATTGCCTATCTTTCCATCATCGGATTTATGGCTGTTATTTTTACATATTTCGGGGTTAATTTACTGCCGGGCTTACACAGTTATGCAAAGGGCTAATCGTGTGATTTTCCCTTGACAAAAATAAGATCTGCAGGTACAGAGACGCAAGTTATTTTTCCCCGGGCCGGAAGATAATTCTTTATCCTACACCAGTCGCCAGGGGTTTAAAACCAACATTAATCACTGTTTGACGGAGTTCCCATGAGCACACCAGAAGATAATTCTAAAGAAATTTCTGAAGATGCTGCCCCCGAGGTAGCCGAACCGTCATCCCCGGAAGAGATGGCCGAATCATCATCTCCGGAGATTGAAACAGAAGTTGAAATCGATGAAAAAAAGGGGGAAGACCATTCTGCAGGCGTTATTACGCTGTTTTTCTTTTTCGGACTCGTGGCAAGTCTCATTGTCGGATGGGTCATTTTCCCCAAGCTGCTCTATTCCCGGAAAACACAGCCGATCGAATTTAACCATGTTCTTCATGTTGAGGCTGTGGAAGATGGATGTGAAAGCTGTCATTTTTTCCGCGAAGATGGAAGCTTCGCCGGGGTCCCAAAACTTGAACAATGCATCGAATGCCACGAAGAGGTTCAGGGGGAAAACCCTGACGAAATCAAGTTTGTCGAGGAGTACGTAGCCCAAGAAAGAGAGGTTCCATGGCTGATCTATTCCAAACAACCGGACTGCGTGTTCTTTTCGCATGTCGCCCATGTCAAAATGGCAAAAATGGATTGTACCACCTGCCATGGGCCTATCGGTGAATCCGAACACTTAAAGGTCTATGAAGAGAATCGGATAACAGGATACAGCCGTGATATCTGGGGAAAGAATCTATTAGGCCTGAAACGCAACACATGGGACCGTATGAAAATGGATGATTGTGCGGAATGCCATGAAAATGAGCCCAGGCAAGAAGCAGAGCTCTCGACGCTTCCGTGGCCCATAAACTGGATGCCAAAACTCTGGGAAACAAAAGGCGGTAAAAATAAGAGCGTACAGACGCAAAAAGATGCATGTTTCGTATGCCACAAGTAGGTGTTGCCGAGCGAATGCGTCCGCGGGTTGATATCCCAAATTACATTCTCTGCGGATCAGCTAAATTTTAAGGGGAAGAATCTATGAAAATTGACAGAAGAAGTTTCTTATCGTTTGTCATTGGTGGTGCGGCAGGCACAACCCTTTCACCCTTACCCTGGAAGCTGACGGATGATCTGTCGATATGGACACAGATGTGGCCGTGGGTACCGGTGCCGGAAACCGGCGAAGTCCGTGAGGTAAAATCAGCATGTACCCTTTGTCCCGGTGGTTGTGGAATTTCGGTTCGCAAGGTTGGCGAGCGGGCCGTTAAAATAGAGGGCATGAACGGCTATCCGATCAATGACGGCGGTATCTGTCTTCTGGGTCTCTCAGGTCTTCAGTTGCTTTATGGTCCCACACGTGTCCAAACGCCTTTAAAGCGGAACGGAAAAAGAGGCGAAGGCAAATGGATGAAAATATCCTGGGATGAGGCCATTTCCGAAGTCGCCGAAAAACTGGGTGAGTTAAGAACAAAAGGTCAATCTCACACCGTGGGCTGCATCTCAAGTGCCTATCACGGCACCGTACCCCAGCTTTTGGGACGCTTGCTGACCGTATACGGTTCCCCAAATCTTTTACACACACCATCGATCCAGGATTCTTATGATATGACCCTGCAGCTTATGAATGGTGTCCGAGCGTCAGCCGGGTTTGATTTTGAAAATGCCGACTTTATTCTAAGCTTTGGAAGCGGCGTCTTAGACGGCTGGGGATCACCGGTACGTATGTTCAGGGCGAACAGCTTATGGCACGAGGGCGACGGCAAAGTCGTCCAGATCGAGCCCCGCTTGTCCAACACAGCAGCAAACGCGGATAAATGGATTCCCATCAAGCCGGGTACTGAAGCTGCTCTGGCACTGGGACTGGCCCATGTGATCATTAAAGAGTCGTTGTACAGCGATTTTGTAAAAAATTATGCTTTTGGATTTGATGACTGGAAGGACGACCGGGGCATCCTTCATAAAGGCTTCAAGCAGCTCGTTCTTGAAGATTACGATCCGGAGAAAGTCGCAAGTATCACCGGTATCGAGAAATCGGTTATTGTTGATCTGGCCAGGAGGTTTTCCAGTGCTTCCAAACCGTTGGCGATTTGTGGTCTGGGGAAGGGAAGAACCGCCGGCGATATTTACCAATTTATGGCGGTTCATGCTCTCAATGCACTGGTAGGTAATATCAATAAAAAGGGCGGTGTTTGGGCTGTCCCTGAACCGGATTATATCCACTGGCCTGAACCTGAGATGGATCAGACAGCAGCGGCGGGGATGCAAAAAGAGCGTTTAGATGGTGCCGGGAGTGCAACCTACCCGCATACCAGATCGCTCCTAAATCAATTCTTCGAAGCGATTGAGGCGGGAAAAAAATATCCCCTCCAGGCCCTTTTCGTTTCAGATGTAAATCCCTGTTACTCCTTGCCGGATATCAAGACCGTTAAAAAAGCATTTGACAAGATACCATTTATTGTAAGTTTTTCATCATATATGGATGAAACGGCTGAAAACGCCGATTTAATCCTCCCCAACCATTCATTTCTTGAACGCTATGAAGATGTGCCGCGACCCGTAGGATTTCAAAAACCGCTTATCGGTCTTTTAAAACCGGTGATCGAACCCCGGTTTGACACCAAGCATCTCGGTGATGTGATCATCCGTATTGCCAAAAAATTAGGCGGGAATATTGCGGATGCTTTTCCGTGGGACAGTTATGAGGCTTGTCTTGAAGAAACGCTGGGCGCTAAATGGGACACCATGGTTGCAAACGGCTTCTGGACCGATCCGGCTTTTACAG
>JAFDFH010000515.1 GCA_019309945.1 Deltaproteobacteria bacterium | reverse complement strand
AACCGCAAGCGTAGTTGTACCACGTTGAGGATTTTGCGATTGAGGATCGGCCCAAGATGGTCTGAAGCTGGGATGCAAAAACGATGAGTTATTTATTTTCAGACCCTAAGCGACACACTCATTTTAGATCACGTGCACGGGGCACTGTTAGGCGCCCTTAACTGCAAGTTTTGGCCGTATTGAAAAAAATTACTGGATGGCGTAGCGGGCCTACCGGCACGATTGCCGTACTTTGGCGGAAATATCTGATTCTTGCATCAAACATGGCTTTAAAATGCGCTTTTTCCTAATAGTCTTCAGCCTTCAGCCTATCCACCTGAGTAGTTACGATATCCTTATCTGTTCCGGGCAGCCTTCCTCATTAAAAGGGTGCTCCATGCCTGATCCCACAGATCTTCCACAAGTATCAGACCCCGCTGGCCCGTAAGTAGTCTCAAGGTACGATCCTTTTCAAAACCTCTCAGACCGGAGAGAACAAAATAGCCCCCCTCTGATAATCGTTCCTCCAGAACTTTGGCCAACAGGGTAATTTGATCCGGACAAAGATTCGCGATAATTAGGTCGTAGGTCCCGTGTAAATTACACACATCGCCATGGAGGATATACACCTTACTCTGGACGAGATTCAGCCGCAGATTATTCCGGGCGGTTGCCACATCTTCGCATATCTTTTCCACACCCAAAACATGACCTGCACCCAGCCGCACTGCGGCAATGGCGAGTATTCCGTTTCCCGTTCCGGCGTCTAAAACCTTTTCCGGCGTATAGTCGCTCAAAAGCCTTTCCAGAACCTCCAGACACATCGCCGTTGTGGGGTGCCTCCCGGAACCGAATCCGTGACCCGGGCCCAGATAAATCGTATCCGCTTTTACGGGTTCATGGTAAAATTCTTTAACATGAACCACACGCAGTTTGGGTATCTCATGATTCGCAGCCGGATGCGCGGCATATGGCGGAATTGTTGAGCTTAAGGCGTTCATCATCCTGTTATCCTCGCGTCCCCGGTGTGCCCAACCACCATATCCGGAGCCCATGCTTTGGAGGCGAAGGACCCTTCCACCTGGATTTTCCTTAAAATTGTTTATAGGCCCGTTTTTTTAAATATACTCTCAATTGTTTTTGTCTATGGGGGAAAAGGCTCATTTTTATAGGAAAAAGTCCTATGTTTGAGCCCCTTAGACATAATGATTGACAGTTTGATTCTGAGTAAGGCGTAACCTATCAACCCGCAGAAAAAAGACCTGATGAATTTTTTCAGGGCAATTTTGTATATTTTCTGGCGGTCACAGGTGCTCCAAAAGTGAGCCATGCGCTCCAGTGTCATACCGGATGCGGTCGCCACAGCGTTGATCGCCCCCACAGAAGTGCCGCAGATCAGATCCGGATTCCATTTTTTTCCTGAAGAAACTTCAGGACACCCACCTGAAAGGCACCTCTGGCCCCACCTCCTGAGAGGATCAAAGCACGTTTCATTTCTGCCCCTTTGAGACCTTTGCGGGTATGTGGTCGCCCGCATTCCAAATCTCATCATGCCAGGCCAATTCACGTTCTTCCATGGTCTTGGCAATTAATTTCATATCCTTGATAGCCCGAAACGCATCATATCCTTCTTGAATAAAATCTATGATTTCACTCATTCCCAAAAGATGAGCAGCAGTGTGTACGGTTTTGAGAGATACGCCGACAATCCATTTCTTGCTCAGGCGATGGAACTCCAACGTAACCGTGATGATTAATTTGATCTGGTGGACCCTTTCGTCATAATTGTCGAGTTGACGATAAATTTCCTGGTATTGATCCATCGTCAGATCTGGACCGAAACCATTTTCAACCATTTTTTCAACCATCCGTTCATCCAAGGCATCGGTAAATTCGTGCAATACGATAACTATCCCCATAGCGGATGCCATACCCTTATAAACAGCGCCTTTAAGAATCTTATTGAGTTTTTTAATAGCGGCGTCACGGAAAGAAAAATCTTCAGGGGAATACAGTCTTTCGAAAAAAAAGTTTGCCATCTTACGGTATTCGTGGTTTTTCAACATATCCGCGTAAGTTGACTTGAGGCGTTGCTGCTGAAAAGCCTGGAGCCCACGTTTTAACACGATAAAATTTTCATCAGGATTCGGTTTTTCCGTCATCTGTTCAGGTTCCCTTTCAGGTTTTTATGTGCAAACGTGATTATCACATCTTTAAGGAATTTTAAAGTTGATGGCGCCGTAGATGGGCCTTTTTACTTAGCCATTCGCGTTACTTTTTACGAATTCATCTAAGTTGGACGTCGCTTTTTTGTCCGGAAAAGATAATGAAAGAACTTGTTGATGTCAATTAAGAAAGGTTTTAAAAATGAATAACAGTTTGATTTGATAAGATAAATATATTGGTTTTGATCCAATGTGAAAATGGCTATAATTCGCTTGACCTGCCATCCGAAGATCATGATATCTGTAATGAAAAGGGCTGTGGTGAACCCGGTGA
>JAFDFH010000514.1 GCA_019309945.1 Deltaproteobacteria bacterium | reverse complement strand
CTCACCGGTTCCTCACCCTGAACGGTTAACACAACGAATTCTGAATACTTTCCTTTATCCCCATCATCGCATGCCCCGTTACATGCTGGCCAGTATCATTCATATTACCATTTTGTCCGGTTTCATCATTATCGCACTGCGATGGCTTGCACTCGTGTTTCTCGGAATTATAGAGAGCTTTGAATTACCGGGATTCGGCGGGTTTCTGGTGGATACTTACATCAATGTCAAAGATTTTTCCGCAACATTGGTTTTGGTTGCATGTGTTTTTGCCATCATTCGACGGGGGCTATTTAAACCCGTAAGGTATTCTGTACCAACCCGGTATGGTAAGGATCGCACTTCGGAAACTTTGCTGGCCCTGAGCCTGATTGCCGGGCTGATGGTCGCCGATATGTTTTTTCAGGGAAGTGATGTTGCCGCCAGGGTTCAAAAAGGATTCACAACGAAATTTATGATTCCCGGAACCGGCGTCTGGTGGGTTGCCGGTGGGTTGACGGAAACGAAGATTTCAGCTCTTCAAAGTATCCATTTGAGTGCATTTTATATCCACGAGCTCATATTTTTCTTTTTTATTTGCTTTCTTCCCTGGGGCCGGTTTTTTCATCTCATTACGGCTCTCCCCAATCTATTTTTTATGAAACTCGATAAAGGTACGGTCAAGCCTGTTCGATGGGGTGTTGCCGACGAACAACTTGACGAGCTCGAATCCTTTGGCGTCAAAAGGTTTGAAGATTTTACCTGGAAGCACATTCTCGATTTTTACTCATGTGCGGATTGTGGCAGGTGCTCCGACCGGTGCCCGGCCAATGCTGTTGGACGACCCTTATCCCCCAGATTTATTTCGATCAAGGGTCGCGATTATGCCTATAAACATTATCCGGTATTGGGTAATATTACCAATAATAACCCGTTGATCGGAGATATCTATAGTGAAGATGAAATCTGGTCTTGTACAACGTGTGGAGCGTGTGAAGAAGAGTGCCCCCTTATGATCGAATATATCGATAAGATCGTTGATTTGCGCAGGGGCATGGTTGATGAGGGCCTGGTTCCTCAATCGCTACAAAAACCGCTCAATGCCATCGAAAAACGCGGCAATCCTTACGGTAAAATGGAGAAAAAACGTGCGGACTGGACCAAAGACCTCACTGAAGTGTGGAATATCAAGATTCTCAAAAAGAATGAAACCGCTGAAACGCTCTATTTTGTCGACAGCATCACTTCGTATGACGATCGGATACAGGAAATTGGAAAGGCGACCGCCCGTGTGCTTGCGGTCGCGGGAATTGATTATGGAATTTTAGGACCGGCTGAGAGGGACAGCGGCCATGAGGTGCGAAGATTCGGCGAGGAGATGCTTTTCCAGGATTTAAAGGATAAGAATACCCATGCAATAATCAACTCGGGTGCCCGGAAGATTGTCACCGCAGACCCCCATGCCTTTAACGCCTTAAAGAATGACTACAACGGAATTCCGCCCGTGGAACATGTCAGCCAGGTGATGGCCAGGGAAATCAAGGCAGGCAAAATCCGTTTAAAAAATGTTGAAGATCCGGATGCGATATATACCTTTCATGATCCCTGTTATCTGGGCCGTCACAACGGGATTTATGATATTCCCAGGGAGGTTATGGATGCCGTTCCAGGGTTAAAACGAGTTGAGATGACCGGTGATTCCAGAGATCGTTCGTTTTGCTGTGGCGGCGGTGGTCTGATGCTTTTCTACGAACCGATAGAGGAAAAAAGAATGGGGCAGTTAAGGGTTGAAATGGCGGAGAAGGCAGGTGCAACCGTGATCGTCACGGCCTGTCCATTCTGTATGGTCAATATCGAAGATGCCATCAAAACAAGCGGTCTGGAGGGAAAAATGCAGGCGGTTGATCTTGTTGAACTGATTGATCGGCATATGGTAACTGACTTAAAAATTGATACAAAATAGAGGTAGTTTCAAAATATTCAATAAAAAAACCAGCTGGGAGGAAGAAAATGGAGATTTTAGTTTGTGTTAAGAGAGTTCCGGACACCGCGGAAAATGAAATCGAGGTTAAGAGTGACGGATCGGATATTGAACGGGACGACCTCGTGTACTCGGTTAATGAATGGGACAACTATGCGGTTGAGGAGGCTATTCAGATCCGGGACAAAGTAGGGGGGTCGATAACCGTTGTTACCGTAGGAGACGAGGAAGCCGAAGAGGTTCTGCGAAGAGAAATGGCTATGGGCGCGGATAATGGTATTCTCCTCTCGGATGAAGCATTC
>JAFDFH010000137.1 GCA_019309945.1 Deltaproteobacteria bacterium | reverse complement strand
GTTGGTGCAATTGTGGTTGTCGTTGCATTTCTGTATGTGCAGCCGTCCTGATCTTTGAAAATGCTTTTATCGAAATTTTCAAAAACGCCTCTCTCAGCCGCCAGATATTTGGATGCCGCATGGGATTCTTTTTGTATAAACCCCATCACTTCTTCGGCGATCTCAAGAGCGCGCGCACTGTTGTATGGAACCATTAACTGATATAGCATATCCGCAAATCCCATCACGCCAAGGCCTATTTTACGGTTCGATTTTGCCATGTGATTAATTTCTGGAATCGGATATTTAGACATATCGATGGTGTCATCTAAAAAGCGAACCGAGGACCAGACGATCTCTTTTAAGTCCTCGTATTGGATCGCCGGGGTTCCTTTGTTTTCAATTACAAATTTGGCCAGATTGATGGATCCAAGGTTGCATGCCTCCATGGGAAGCAGCGGTTGTTCACCGCATGGATTGGTACTCTCGATTTCACCTAACTCAGGGGTCGGATTATCCTTATTTATTCTGTCTAGAAATACGACGCCCGGATCCCCGGTTTCCCACGCAAGGTTGACCAGGGCGCGATACACTTCGGCGGCGCTTAATTCTTCAATTTTTTTCTTCTCGCTGGGATCAATCAAATCATAAGTACGCTCGTTGTCCATGGCTTCCATAAAAGCATCCGTGATGCCAACCGAAATGTTGAAATTATTCAGTTCCTTGTTATCCCTTTTACAATAAACGAACTCCATGATATCCGGATGATCCACTCGCAAGATACCCATATTGGCTCCCCGACGGGTGCCTCCCTGTTTAACCTGCTCTGTGGCCGTGTTAAAAATCTTCATGAAAGAAACCGGACCTGAAGCCACCCCCCCGGTGGTTCCCACCCTGCTGTTTTTCGCCCTCAGACGAGAAAAAGAAAAGCCGGTTCCGCCGCCTGATTTATGGATCAGCGCGGCGTGTTTTAAGGAATCAAAAATCCCATCCATGCTATCTTCAATGGGCAGGACAAAGCAGGCCGCCAATTGTCCGAGCCTGCGCCCCGCATTCATTAATGTGGGGGAATTTGGCAAAAATTTAAACTCGGTCATCATCTTGTAGAAGATCTCTTCGATTTTTTTCCCATGGGACGCATCCCCATACTTCTTTTCCGCCTTTGCAATATGATGGGCCACTCTTCTGAACATTTGTCCAGGGGCTTCGACAACCTTACCTTTCTCATCCTTTTTTAAATATCTCCTTTCTAAAACCGTCTTGGCGTTCTCAGAAAGATCCAGCCCATTTTTTTTAAAGATAGACTTGTCCAGCCGAATCGGAGAGGTTTTGGTAAGACCATATTCCAGAAACTTGGCCTCGATCAACTTTTCGATAACGGGGAGTGTAATGGTCTGGAGGCCCATATTGGTAATTTCTTCACGCAGGAATCGACTAATATCCATCGCCTGGGTCGCATTAATGGGATTCTCCTTTACGAGGATATCTGAAAACAGATGGTCATCCCAACTGTAAGCGCTTAAATCGAGAGGCCCACCTTCGGTAATTAATACTTTTCCTTTTCTGCCCATTATCCCTCTCCTGTTAGGTTTTTATTTGACCCTTGGCGGTCGTTATTTTTTTCGTAAAAAATGTCCATGCCGGAATTTACAAAGATAAAAACGCCAAGAAGTCAACGGCGTTGTAAATAAAACAGAATAAATACAATCAACACCATGAGACCTTTGCAAAACGCCCCCTTTTGTCCAATTCCGGCGTCAGGCTCAAATTTTAATCCTTAAAATACTAAATGTATTCCTGTGGTTAAAATTTCGCCTTCCTTGAACTTGAACAAAAATGAGCATTTTTCAAAGGTCTCATTGTTGCGGCAATCTTCAGAATCTCACCCGAACCATCCAAACGGGTCTGTCATGTAGCCTAAGTTTTTCAGTCTCATACAAAATGTTGTATGTCAAGAATAAAATGGCACTATATCTTTGGTTTTGTCTTCTGGAAGGGTAATAGGTTGAATATCTTTAAAAAAAAGAAACCGAACGGAATGAAAAACTTTTGTGGTTAAATGAACGAGCCAATTTCTAAACGTCCCATTTTACCCAATCTCTGCGTCAGGCTCAAATTTTAATCCTCGAAATACTCGCTGTATTCCTGTGGTTAAAATTTTCGCCTTCCTTGACCTTGAGCAAACTGAAACGTTTTGAAACGGGCTCCAACGTTTTGGCCGGGGATGGTGGCCGGCTAAAACGTTCATTTTAGTTTGTATGTATCGATGCTTAAACTCTCGGAAGATTTTCACCGCTGTCAGTATCCTTATAATCTCGAATTTAAGCTGCAAGACGAAAAGCCTTTTCCGTTGCGGTGCGAATTTCTTCCGGCGTAAACGGCTTTGGCAGATAATCAATTGCCCCTATTCTGGCGCTTTCCTTCGCCGTTTCAATACTGGCGTACCCCGTAATGATAATGACTTTGCTTTCCGGTCGTTTCTCGCGAATGGTTCTCAAAAGCTCCAGGTCCTTCACCCCCGGGATTCTCAAATCCAGCAGAATCAGCTTATAGGCCCTTTGTTCAATTTTTTCGAGTGCCTCATTTTTGGTAACGGCCTGATCCACGTGATACCCCTTCTTTAGAAGTATTCTGCGGATATTATTGTTCACCGCGACTTCATCGTCAATAACCAATATGTTTTTATAGGCGGGCGCTTCCCGGAATTCCGGGTAAACAACCGCAGGCTGGTCCGCTGCTTCCACTTTAACGGTCATACTCTTTTTCAGGTCTTCATAGGGCACAAACGCCATTCCGTCACGGTTCAGGTTTAAAACATAGTCAGGACCGGTTATGGAAATCACATCGTCGTAACTGAAGGGCTGATCGATGCCGATTAGCTTTTGGGCATGAAACACTTTTTCTTTTCCGCTCGCCTTCCTCTTTGCCGCATTTTTCTGGGGACATTCTCCGGTCTTGGCCCCATCCTTACAGATAAAACCGAGCTTTTTGTGAATATCGCAGACCATTTTTCCCACTTCACAATAGTTCTCAAGCGTTTCTAGGCCTGGCACTTCGACGACCGGCATATCCGAAGGGCCAAGTGTCTTCGCGTAATTTGCACCCGTGTACTTAGCCACCTCATCTCTGTCAAACGGTATATCCACATCGATAATATTTCTGTCTACAGAAACGTCAGTCCCTTGCGTATCAATGGCGTCTCTTTCGATTTCCGTGGCCGAAGCCTCGATCAGCTCCCCGCCTAGCGCATGTTTGACGGTCGTTCTTAATTCATCGGGTGTAAACGGCTTGGGAACGTAATCCAGAGCCCCCAACCGGATAGCTTTGGCAGCGGTATCGGTGGATGCGTATGCGGTCATCATGATGGCCTTTGTTAGGGGCCATTGCTTTTTCACGAGTTTCAGAAGTTCCAGTCCATTCATACCCGGCATAACGATATCGGAAATCAACAGGGAAAAGGATTCCCGTGCCATTTTTTCCAGAGCTTCTTGAGCACTTAGGGCCTGTACGATTTCATAATTGTGAGAGCCTAGAATCTTTTCCACATTCTGACAAATCTGTCTTTCATCATCAACGACCATGATTTTTGCGAATGCTTTCATTGCCCCCTCCTTTCGGTATTTTATTTCCGACTATAATTTTTATTCGTCCATCGACCTAAAAATATTTCTTTTATAATAAGGTTCAGCACAATCTGTGCCAAAGGATCTGTTATTGCTAACTATATTGTTTTATTAGATATAATTCATATCAACCATCGGTTTGAAGCGGCAAAGTGTATAAAATAAATATACGTTCCTAAAGGAAGGTGCGTTAACGCATGGAGCTAATTTTGATTTAATTTTAGGGGGCCCAACATAAGGTGGGATAATCTACTGAGCCCGTTTCAAAACGTTTCAGTTTGTTCAAGGTCAAGGAAGGCGATCCGCCTGAGGTGGATTAACCATATGAATACATTGAGTATTTCGAGGATTAAATTTTGAGCCTGACGCAGAGATTGGGCAAAATGGGACATTTTGAAATTGGCTCTACTGGTTTTATAAATAATTTATTTTTAAAGGAGACGGAAAAACATCGGAAGAGAAAACACTTATAGTGATCAAGGGCATAAATTCACAAAGTGTATAAAAATAAAATACCCTGTATAATTTCCACTCCACTTCTTCGAATGGTCATGATTCATTGATGAATTCGTAAAAAGTCTGATTTAGACGGTTTCGTAAAAAGTTCGAATTCAAGGCGTGCAAGTTTCGTAATCATGAGGCGTACTTATCGTACGTTGAATGATTGCGAAATGCAGCACAACGCAGAAGTTGGACTTTTTACGAGACCGTCAATTTTATTCGAGCTCACGGCGTCTCGGGAGCGTAATGCCGTGTTTTTTCATGAGGCCCTGGAAATTGGTTCTTTGCATTCCAACCTTTCGGGCTGCCCGTGTCACATTCCAGTTGTTTTTTTCAAGAGCATTTAAAACAAAACTTTTTTCAATTTTATCCACCGCCCTATGCCGGATTTCTTTTTTCAATCGTTTGAGTTCTTCACTGGTTGAAGGAAGCCCATCCATCACCATGTCAAAATCTCTAATAATACCTAAAAGCGGGAGTTCTTTGGACGTAATTTTATCTTTTTCACAATAGATAACTGCCCGTTCAATAACATTTCTCAATTGTCTGACATTTCCCGGCCAGTCATATTCCGTTAACCGTCTGGCCGCATCATGGTCAAATTCGGTGATGGTTTTCCCCATATTCACGCTAAATTGCTTCAGGAAATGATATGCAATCGGTAAAATGTCCACCTCTCTTTCTCTTAACGGGGGCATCATGATCGGATAGACAAAAATCCGGTAATAGAAGTCTTCTCTAAATAATCCTTCGGTGACCAGTTCCTGAAGATTCTTATTGGTAGCAAAAATCAAGCGAACATCGACCTTGCGGGTTTGGGTACTCCCCAGCGGTAAAAATTCACGGGTCTCTAAAAAACGAAGCAGCTTGCTTTGAACTTCAAGGTTTATATCACTGATTTCGTCGATAAAAACGGTCCCGCCATGGGCGAGTTTAAAGATACCATCCTTGTCCCTATGGGCTCCGGTAAAAGCACCCTTGGCATGTCCGAACAACTCATTCTCTAAAAGATTACTCGACAGGGTACCGCAATCTACGGCAAAAAAAGGGCCGTCCTTTCTTGTGCTATTGGCATAGACAGCCCGTGCAATCAACTCTTTGCCGGTTCCAGTTTCACCATAAATAAGAACCGTGGAATCGGTAGGCGCCACCTTCTGAACCATGGCAATGACTTGTTTTATTTTCGGGCTGTTTCCAATGAGCTGGTGGGAAAATGACTTCAAAGGCCTGTGCCGGTAAATCAAATCACGATTTTGCACCCGCA
Source organism: Deltaproteobacteria bacterium (assembly GCA_019309945.1). GTDB lineage: Bacteria > Desulfobacterota > Desulfobacteria > Desulfobacterales > JAFDFH01 > JAFDFH01. Next base: position 1,356 of record JAFDFH010000137.1, on the reverse strand, counting down.
GGGCTCTTTGCTCAAGGGCCTGAAGCACAATGGCACGCAATTCCTGTGGCGTAAACGGTTTTGGAAGGTAGTCAAGCGCCCCCATCTTCATAACCTCGACAGCCGATGAAATACTGGCATATCCGGTCATTACGATAACCATGGTTTCAGGATGGGCTTCTTTTATCCGACGAAGAACTTCCATGCCGCCCAACGCACCCATTTTCAAATCCGTAACGACCACATCAAATGGGTTCTCATCCATCATCTTTAATCCGTCCAATCCAGTCAACGCATATTCAGCCTCGCATATTAATTTGGACAAAATCCTTATACAATTCTGGCAGATGAACAATTCATCATCGATAATTAATATTCGGGGGATCTGATCCGTCGGCATCTTATTTTCCAGGGTCGAGCGGAAGTCTGATCGTAAAACAGGTTCCCGGGCCGGGGTTGTTCGCTACATCGATGGTTCCCCCATGTTGCTCTATGATGCCGTGGGTTACGGCAAGGCCAAGACCTGTTCCGCCTTCGGTGGTTGTAAAAAAGGGATCAAATATTTTATCCATATTCTCAGGGGGGATACCGACTCCGGTGTCGCTGACGGAAATTTCAATTATATTTGTTTTAGAATCAAACCGGGTCGTAATGGTAATTTTCCCTCCGTGATCGGTCGCTTCAATTGCATTGAGCGTTAAGTTGATCAGGGCCTGTTCCATCTGGTCTTTATCTACATAAGTCGCGGGCAGATTTTCGGAAAGGTTCAACTCAACCGCCACGTCATTAAAAGCCGCCTGTTTTCGAGTTAGCACAAAACTTTGGGTAATAATATCATTAAGGTCATTTAACTTTTTGGCCGGCGTTGTCTGTCGAGCGAAGTCCAGGAGACTGGTGACGATTTTCCGGCAACGCAGTGTTTCAACAGAAATCGTTTGCAATTCCTGATAAATGGGGTCATCCGGATTCATGTCCTCCAGGATCAACATCGCTGAGGTTAAAATGGTGGTCAGGGGGTTGTTGATTTCATGGGCAACGCCGGCAGACAGGCGCCCGACGGAGGCCAATTTTTCCTGCTGCATCATCGCCTTTTGCATATTGATGTCTTTGGTGATGTCCCTCGATATATTAATGGCACCAACGCATTCACTATTTTGGATAAGCGGATAGCAGGAAATTGAATAATACAACTCTTTATTCTGATTATCCGGGTGAACATGAGTGACCTGGGTGGGCTTTTTTGTTTTCAGTGTTTGGGATAATGGGCAGGGATTATTAATACTGGAACATGGGGCGTTGAGAAAGTGAGTTACTTCATAGCAATATCGGCCAATTGCCTCATCGCGCTCAATGCCTAGTTTTTCAAGCTGGGTTTCA
>JAFDFH010000513.1 GCA_019309945.1 Deltaproteobacteria bacterium | reverse complement strand
GGGGTGCCTTTTTCATGGGCGTCGGGATGCTTCTGGCGAGCGTAATAACCTCAGTGTGGCAGTACTACCTTGCATACGGAATCCTGGTAGCCATCGGCAGCGGAGCCATCTATGTGCCGGTCGCCGGTGCGGTGTCGAAATTTTTTACTGAAAAGCGCAATTTTGCACTGGGAATAACCATATCAGGCTCGGGGTTGGGCCAGTATTTCATCCTTCCGTTTATGCAGCAGGTGGTTGAATCCAAAGGGTGGCAAGTCGCGTTTTTGTACACCGCATTTCTAATGTTGATCTTCGGAGTAGGCATACCGCTGATTCTCCTGAAGGGGCGGGGATTGCCGGAAGATGCCGGAATTGATGTGCGGAAGGTGGGAAAAGAAAAGGAAACCGTTGTCTTATCGCAAGAGCAGGGTAAGAGGTCGGCGCCCCGGTCCATGGAGGACTACACCCTGAGGCAGGCCGTGGCGACAGCACCGTTTTGGGCTTATTTCGGCATGTACTTCATGGTCTGCTTCGTCTTTGACGGCGTCATTTTCGTCCATGCGATTCCCTACCTGACGGACGTAGGCTTCACGGGACATTCGGCGGCAAAGGCCCTGGGTTACGTGGGTCTGATCGCCACGGTGACCATGGCGCTTTTCAGCCCCCTGGGCGACAGGTTCAACAAGAGGCTGCTCTTGACGGTGCTGCTGGGCCTCCACGCCCTTTTACTCCTCTGGCTCATTCATATTCGAAGCGAGCCCATGCTTTGGTCATTTGTTTTGCTTTACGGAATTCTGATGGGCGCTGTGTGGCCTCTCACCGTCTCAGTCTTGACCGAAATATTCGGCAGCGCCAGTATCAGCGGCATTCTCGGCGCGTGCACGCTGGCATTCGGCCTTTCGGGACTGGTCGCTCCCTGGGCCGCCGGCTACGTGTTCGACCTCTACAAATCTTATAATCCGGTGTTTTACTTTACGGCTGTCATGTCTCTGGCCAGCAGTGTTTGTGCCTATTACAGCCGAAAGACCCGGGCGATGATGTGATTATTCGACGCACATATTCATGTGCATATGCACATGAATATGTGCACGTTCCAATAATGCTTTTGTTCTTATACAATCTGTTTTTCAGCCAATCCAAATAATTTCAAATCAATCCTCACTTCTTTCCCGTATAATATTTCTGCAATAAAATCAATTAGATAATAAATGGTCAAGGCCGACTGTTTAGAAGCAGGACCGTCAGGTATGGCAAAACAGGCGTTCTTTGGCATAGATCCTGAATTGGTACATCTTGAAATATATTTGCAAGAGTCGAAAAGGCAAAACCTCCGAAAGGTGGTGTCGCAAAGCCACGGGTCTACAGCCAATTTCTGGTCATGACAGCCGGGTTGCCGAAGCGATAATTCTATACCGAATGCCTTTGGCTGGATATATCCAAGGGCATTTTTTTCTGGAGAACCATGTTAGCTGGAAAGAAGCCATTTCCCCGGAAACAAAACGAACCATCGGGTAGAGTTAAAAATAGAATTTCCTTTAGGAGAATAGGCCGATCCATCCCTTTTCTCGCTTGTCTGTCAGAAAAGGAATTTCGAGAAATAGAAGAGGTGGCAATACAAAAGCAGTTCGCCAAAAATGAAATGATCTTGTGTGAAGATGAAACCCTGGATTTTTTCTATTTTGTCTCCGCCGGGAAGATAAAGGTGGTTAAAACTTCCAGCGAAGGCAAAGAGCATATCATTGCCGTGCGTGGACAAGGTGATTTCTTCGGAGAGATGGGCATGCTGGACGGCAAAACAGCGCCGGCCGCCGTCATTGCAATGGAGCCCTGCGAAGTTGCTCTGATTAGTAAATCCGATTTTAATCGTCTCCTGATGAACAATGAGCAAGTTTTGAGGGAGATGATCATCATGCTCGCCAAAAGACTGAGAGAAGCGTGGTTTGATTTAAGCATTCTTCGGAAAACATCGGCTGAAAACAGAGTAAGAGCGTATTTGGATTTCTTGGGAAAGCAGTTCGGGGTTCAAGATTCCAGGGGCATTTTGATAAATTTAAGAATGACACACAAAGAGCTTGCAGATTGCACATGCCTTTCAAGAGAAACTGTTTCCCGTAATATTCTCAAACTAGTTAAATCTGATGAAATTTTGGTTTTACCGGGTAAATTTATACTTTTAAGGTGTGAATGGCGGAGTAAATGCGAGACGGGTGGCGGTCTAAATCCGTGACACTTGTGTAAGAAATATCCCACCATTCTTCCGGCTGTCAATCTCCTTTTTCTTTAGTTGATGTTT
>JAFDFH010000512.1 GCA_019309945.1 Deltaproteobacteria bacterium | reverse complement strand
GGGCGCCTCTTCGCAGTATTGACGGATTTAGTATGGCCTTGCTGGAAGAATATAATGACCAGATGGATGAAGAAGGAAAAGATTACCTGAAGAGGGTACGTTCTGCGAGCCAACGCATGGGACAAATCATTGATGATCTGCTTTCCCTCTCAAGGATATCGCGCCGTGAACTCAATAAAGAAGAAGTCAATTTAAGTGTAATAGCTGAAAGAATAATCTCAAAACTTCAAGAGAGAGAACCGGATCGCAAGGTAGATATTGTTATTGGCCATAAGGTGACTGCAATTTGTGATTCCAACCTTATTGAGGTTGTGCTTGAGAACCTGTTGAGCAATGCATGGAAGTTTACATCAAAGCAAGAAAAACCGTGGATAGTATTCGATACGGTTTTGCAAGATAATGAGATTGGCTATTGTGTTCGAGACAATGGCGCAGGATTTGACATGGCTTATGCCGGAAAATTGTTTGGAGCCTTCCAACGCTTGCACAAAGATACCGATTTCCAAGGTTATGGCATCGGCCTTGCTACGGTGATGCGCATTATTAACCGTCACGAAGGCCGTATCTGGGCCGAAGGATATGTGAATCGCGGGGCAAGTTTTTATTTTGTGCTTTAATAGTTGAATTCGCGACTTTTTACTAGACCATCAATATTTGGAAAGGATAAAATGAGCAAAAAAATAATACTACTGGTTGAAGACAATCCCGACGATGAACTATTGGCCATTCGCGCTCTTAAAAAAAATAATATTTCGAACGAAGTTGTGGTTGCAAGGGATGGTGTCGAAGCCCTTGACTATTTGTTTGGTACCGGGGCCCATGCCGGCCGAGATATGAGCGAGATGCCCCAGATCATACTGCTCGATTTGAAGCTGCCGAAAATAGATGGTCTGGAAGTGTTAAGACGTCTTCGTAGTGATAAACGGACCAAACTGCTCCCTGTAGTTGTTCTTACTTCGTCCAGGGAAGAACAAGATTTAACTGAAAGTTACAGTTTGGGGGCCAACAGTTATATTCGTAAACCTGTCAACTTTGCCCAGTTTACCGAAGCTATCCGGCAGCTCGGTTTGTACTGGCTGGTTTTAAACGAATCTCCACCCATATAAGGAGTGTTTTTATGGATAAACCCATCCGTGTATTGATCGTTGATGACTGTGCGGACGACGGCTTGCTCCTTCTGAGGAAGTTGAAGAAAGGAGGCTATAGCCCCATTTGCGAACAGGTGGATACGGCTGAAGCTATGCGCAAAGTCCTGGATAACCAGACATGGGATGTAATCCTTTGTGATAATTCTATGCCCAGTTTTGATGCGTTTTCCGCCCTGGAGCTTTATAAGGATAGGGGGCTCGATCTGCCCTTTATCATTGTATCAGGCACTATCGCAGATGAAACCGCTGTTGCGGCCATGAAGGCCGGTGCACACGATTACATCATGAAAGGCAATCTTGCGAGACTGAGTTCTGTTATTGATCGGGAGTTACGCGAGGCCAAAAATCGTCAGGAACGGAGGAATACCGCAATTCAATTAAGAAAGAGTGAAGAAAAATATCGTACACTCTTTGAAGACTCCAGAGATGCGATCTATCTTAATGACAAAGAAGGTGGGTTAATTGATTTTAACCGGTCGACGTTGGATCTCTTTGGTTATTCCGGAAAAGAGATGTTAGGGATTAATACAAAGTCCGTCTTTGTGAACCCAAGTGAATATCAAAGGTTGCAGGATGAGATAGCACAAAAAGGATCTGTCAGGGAGTTTGAGGCAAAGCTGTGTAAGAAAGACGGTACTAAAATAGATTGTTTGATCACGTCCACGGTTCGGCTGGCAAGAGATAAAAGTATAATAGGATACCAGGGCATAGTTCGAGATATCAGTGAGCTGGCGTCAAACCGTAAACAACTTGAAAAGACCCTGAAGGAATTGAGAAAAGCATTAGGGGGAACCATTGAAGCCATGGCATTGACAGTCGAAACCAGAGATCCTTATACCGCCGGCCACCAGCGTCGTGTCAGCAATCTTGCTCGTGCCATAGCCACAGAAATGGGAGTTTCAGAAGATCAGATTCAAGGAATCCGACTGGCAGGAGTAATCCATGACGTCGGTAAAATATCGGTACCCGGAGAAATTCTCAGTAAGCCGGGCAAAATAGGTAAAAACGAATTTGGGATAATTAAAGAACATCCCCAGGTGGGTTATAATATATTGAAGACGGTGGATTTCCCATGGCCCATTGCACAAATTGTACTACAGCATCACGAAAGGATGGACGGTTCCGGATA
>JAFDFH010000511.1 GCA_019309945.1 Deltaproteobacteria bacterium | reverse complement strand
ATTTTGGCTTACCTTGACACGAGGATCGCCTTGTTATACCTTTACTCAAGTTCCACCTCAGCACTAGCATTAATGATTTCTAGAATACCTTCGAGAAATTTTCCTTCGGCTGCATTCGTAGATTCCCGAAGATAAAGTGGCATAAACTCAAGAAATTCGGATTTGTCAACAGGCATATATTCTAGAAATGCCTCTATCATAGCCTGGCGCAGGAGACGTTGATTCTCAGGAGTGTCGGGAATTTCCTTTCGTATAACTCCCTTATCAAACTCAACAAGCTTATCCCTAAGGCTGATTTCTTCTGATATGATTTTCTCAGTGATAGCTTCCTGCTCTTTAACCTCTTTGATAATCTCTTCGATCTCATCCGCTTCTGGCTCAGCTTCCAGCTGATAATCGGCTATTCGCTCTGTTTTAAGCGCATTCAATTCACGAATAATGGGCCTAAGTTCGGCATGGGGGTTTTTAAACCAGTCGGTTGACCATATTCTACGGATACGCCAGCCGAGACGCTCAAGTATCATCTGCCTAAGCCGATCACGGTCTCGCACCGATTTTGCCGAGTGATAGGTGGCACCATCACACTCAATACCTATCAGATAGCGCCCAGGATTTCCGGGATCTACTACAGCAACATCGATAAAGAAGCCGGCAACACCTACCTGTGGCACACACTCAAACCCTTCGTCACGCACCGCTGCCATAACCGCGATTTCAAAATCACTGTCAGGCGCTCGTCCTGTCTCTCTTTCCGTTTTATGGAGAATGCCAGTCTCACAAAAGCTGAGGAAATCGCGGAGTGCTTGTACACCGCGTTTGGCTGTAGAACCGGCAACGATATCCTCCGATCCCATGGAGCTGAAAATATGCATTCGCTTCTTTGAACGGGTAAAGAGCACGTTCAAGCGACGCCAGCCCATATCGGAATTGATTGGCCCGAAACGTTGAAAAACCCGCCCACCCGGTACTTGTGGCCCATACGTCATCGAAACGAAAATAACATCACGTTCATCACCCTGGACATTCTCCAGATTCTTGATGAACATGGATTCTTGTCTGTGGGCATCCTCCTCCAGCCACTCTTGGAAGACCGCATCCTCTTTGGAAAGCGTCTCAATCGTTCTCTCAAGCTGAAGGCGTTGTTCAGCACTCATAGCGACAACACCTATTGATTCTTCCGGGCGATGTCTGAAGTGTTCGCGAACAGCTTCAGACACAATTTTCGCTTCTTCCATATTACGCCTGTTGACGAAGCAGCCACGCCGCACCCTTGAATATTTTATGCCATAGCTGTCAGTCTCTTTATACGGCGATGGAAACAGTACCAAGCTGCTATCGTAAAACGAGTGATTGGAGAATGCAACAAGACTTTCATGTTGAGAGCGATAGTGCCACCGAAGCCGCCTTACTGGGAACATCGGCAGTATTGCATCAAGAATACTTTCAGACTCCTCAATTGCTGTCGGATCTTCTTCAACATCATCGATAACACGGTCAAAAAAGCTAGTCGGCGGCAACTGTTTGGGATCGCCAACAACCACCAACTGCGAACCCCTAGCAATTGCACCCAGTGCGTTCTGAGGTTTTATCTGTGAAGCCTCATCCATTACGACAAGATCAAATTCAATCTGGCCAGGTTCAAGATACTGTGCCACCGACATTGGCCCCATCATGAAACAGGGTTTTAATGCAACTAACGCATTACCCGCTCTTTTTACCAGCTGCCTGATTGGAACATGGCGGGTCTTCTTACCACATTCATGTTCAAGCAGGCAACACTCTGTATAACTACCAACGCGCCCATAGCTATTTCCTCTGGGAACTTTAACCTGATCTATCTGCCATGCAATTTGTTCACGTTGTAGTATTTTGAGTTTGTTATCGTAGTCTTTATATTGGTCTTGTAGGGCCTCCTGGGAACGGCCGGAAAAGCGTCCGATTTCGGGCTGCTCGCGCAATATCTCCCGTGCCAAGATATCGAAGATCCCAGCCTGATACGCATCTTTTGCATGCTGGATATCGATAATGCCTTGCTCAACCGCCTCAACCAGCTTGACAAGGCCCATCGAGACGACATGGCCCCTTACACGCACGTAATCAAGCCAGTTCTGCAACGCTTCGGCGTTATCTAGTGCCTGACTGTTTCTAATAATCAAGTCATCTATTTGATCGCCTGAATGGTTCATCCAATCGATGGCATTCAGCCCTACCAATTGTGCGAAAGCATCGTAACTGGCCGATTGTTTGTCCACAGCTGTTCGCAACTGCCCTGATAGTGCCGCTA
>JAFDFH010000136.1 GCA_019309945.1 Deltaproteobacteria bacterium | reverse complement strand
ATGTTTTTCTTTTTTTTTCGCTCGTTGGAGTGATGTGAAAACCTTGGGCAGCGGGATTGCTTTTTAGATAGTGCCCATCCAGAAACGGTCTTTTTGCCCGATCTCTGCGTTATGCTCAAAATTTTATCCTCGGAATATCAACTATATGCCTGTGGTAAAACTTTTCGCATGCCTTGATCTCGAACAAAAATCTTCGTTTCTGGACGGACACTAGATAGGATTGAAGGGATTATCAGGATTGTCTGCAAATTTATCTATACTTGATTCATGAACAATCAGATATCTGAAACTAATCTTCCAAAATTGATTTTTGTTTCCAGTCTTTCACATGTTCCATGAACTGAGATATATGGCGTAACTTCTGTAAGTTGTTGTAAACCTCGTCCCAGTCTATTTCCAGATAATCATGAACAAGGATATTTCTGAAACCGGCTATCGGTGCCATTCTTTGAGCGAAATCGAAAGGGAGTATCCCGGCTTCACCCAGCCGAATAATAGCCTCATAATAATCTCGAGGCTTTTCCAAACCTTCTATTGAAATGATTCGATTGGAAATGTCTATGACAGCTTGTGCTGCAACCTGCAGGTTTCTTTCAATGATGTCCTGCAAATAGGGATCACTTTGTAGCTCCCCTTTCATTTTCGACTTAAACGGTTCTAATTTCTTTAAGCAGACGTTGAGTTTGTCTAAGCGTCGCTCGATACCGCTGAATTCCGGCTTCATTGTTAGGCTCCTCCAATATTTCCTTTCTCTGGCGCCGAAGAATGGGTAGATAGTCACCATATCTGCTGAGTGTCGACGCCTCGAAGTCCACGCGTGCAGCTTTGTTCACTTCATAAACAATGGTTCCGGTTGCTATCACAGCATAACTGAGTTCAACCGGCGCATGGTTGAGCACCACAAGGTCCATACGACCAGTCCCCAGAAGCGTTTGCAATTGGTGGGCTAATCTATATGTCACTTCAGGTGGGACTATTTGTGAATAAAGCACCGCGATATCATAATCGCTTAGCGGGCCATCCGTGCCGTCTGACCGTGACCCAAACAAATAGGCCACTTCGATAATCTTGTCTTCCTTTTGATTTTTAAAAAAAGATCTGAGTTTCTGAATCATTTTTCAAAGGTTTCGGTGTAAAGATCAAACAGCTTTGCCTGGTGGGTTACATGCTGAATTGGCTATAACTCATTAATAATACAATATAATATTTAGTGCCTGAACGAAAACTGCTATTTTCCCCAATTTCTGCGTCAGGCTCAATTTCTGCGTCAGGCTCAGATTTTAATCCTCAAAATACGCTAATGTATTCCTGCGGTTAAAATCTTCGCCTTCCTTGAACTTGGAAAAACTATCTAGTTTTCGTTCGGGCACTATTCAGATAAATGAATTGACGGGTGTTCATTTTCTGAACGTTCAGGAATTGAACACATAACATGACCCTTGTCAAGTAAAATTTTTGCGCTTGTATGGCTCTCGATTCGGCTTATTGCATGTATTCATAAATACGGTTACATATTCGGTTATAGCTAATCGGTTATATTGAACCGCAAAGTCGCCAAGGTCGCTAAGTTTTTTCTCTTTTTCCCGGTTCGGAACGAACGAACCGGAAAAACAATCAGCCTTGTGGGGCAGCTACAATTTACAGATATAAATTTGTCGTGTGGACGCCGGCGATAGCTGTGCCCTATACGTGCAAGCATCTTTACGGGATCGGTCGTTACGATCCCGTAAAAATAGTCATTAGTCTTTCTTGGCACTCTTGGCGTCTTGAGCGAAGCGGGCGGTAAATACGTTTTTACACTTGAGAATACGTAACAATATTTTCGAAAAGGGCATAAAGAAAGACTTTATAAACCACTCCATATTGTTTAATGGCAAACTGGAATACGTTTCGGACGGCGGGAGTTAGGTATGAGAAGGTGCTTATCTACCGATTCCTAAATATTGGAATCCAAGATCGCTCATCTCTTTTGGATCATAGATGTTTCGGCCATCAATGATGACTGGATTTTTTAATAGAATTTTAACGGCACGCATATCCAAATTTCTGAACTCATTCCATTCGGTCGCAACGATCAAGGCATCACAATCACGGATGGTTTCATAGGGATTTTCAAAGAACTTGACATCCTTTAAAATTTTTTTCGCGGCCTCATTTGCAATCGGATCACACGCGTGTATAATTGCCCCCATTTTCTGCAGTTCTTCTATGATTTTCATTGAAGGCGCTTCTCTGATATCGTCAGTTTTAGGTTTAAATGCAATACCCCATATGGCGATTTTACTACCATCTACTTGTAAAATAGACTTCACTTTCTCAACCACAACGCGCTTCTGTTTTTCATTTATCCGGTGCACGGCTTCAAACAGATCCGAATCGCAATCAAAGCTTTTCAACGTGGATATCAAGGCTTTGACATCCTTTGGAAAGCAGCTACCACCGTAACCGATGCCCGACTGCAGAAACCGGGGCCCAATTCTGTTGTCAAAACCTAATCCTCTTGCCACTTCCTTAATGTCAGCGCCTGTTTTTTCACACAGAAACGAGAGTTGGTTCATGAAGCTGATTCGGGTCGCGAGCATTGCATTGCTCGCGTATTTGATAATTTCTGCGCTTCTGACACCCGTAACCATGATCGGTCGATTTGTTCTGGCTCTGGAACGGTATAACGAGGTCATAATGTCCTCGGCTTTTTTACTGTCCGTGCCGATGACAATTCGGTCCGGATTTTCAAAATCTTTTATCGCAGCTCCCTCCCTGAGAAATTCAGGGTTGGAAACAACATCGCATTCAATCGCTTGCTGCTGGTTTTCCGTAATTATTTTTTTGACAAGATCCGCCGTTCCAACCGGTACCGTACTTTTGTTCACAACGATTTTATATTCATTCATATATGTTCCAATGGCCTTTGCAACTTCCTCCACGGCGGTTAGATCCGCTTCCTGAAACTCGTTGCTCGGTGTACCGACACATATAAAAATGATGTCGGATTCCTGAACAGCCATCATCATATCGGTTGTGAATTTGAGCCTTCCACCTTTTAAATTATTTTTGTATAACTCCTCCAGACCAGGCTCATAGATCGGCACCACACCACTCGTCAGCAAATCAATCTTTTCCTTGTCAATATCGACACAAATGACGTCATTGCCAAGGTTTGCAAACCCGGTGGCTGCAACCAGTCCCACATATCCTGTTCCAACAATCGTTAATTTCATGTAAATTACCTTTCGTTTTTGTCTATTGATTTAAAGTCATTAGCTTAAGGTTCTAAGCACCGTAATACGCTCCATACCACTCAATAAAACGTTCGATACCAACATCGATGGACGTGCGGGGCCTAAACCCGACATCTTCTATTAAATCATCAATATCCGCATAGGTTGCAACCACATCACCTGGCTGAAGATCAAGAAATTCTTTTTGGGCTTTGCGGCCAAGTGCTTTTTCGATAGTCGCGATGAAATCCGTCAGTTCAACCGGGTTATTGTTCCCGATATTGTAAATTTTATATGGGACGTAGGAAGTTCCAGGATCCGGATTATCTCCGCTCCAAGTTGGGTTGGGTTCCGGTTGCCTACCCATTATCCTGACAACTCCTTCAATAATGTCATCGATATAGGTAAAATCCCGTCGCATCTTCCCGTGGTTGAAAACCTGGATGGGTTTTTCCTCTAATATCGCACGGGTAAAAAGGAAAAGGGCCATATCCGGACGTCCCCAGGGCCCGTAAACCGTGAAAAAGCGAAGCCCCGTGCAGGGAAGTCCAAATAGATGGCTGTAAGTATGGGCCATGAGCTCATTTGCTTTTTTAGTCGCGCCATACAGGGATACCGGATGATCGACATTGTGGTGAACTGAAAAAGGCATTGTTGTGTTGGCCCCGTAAACAGAACTGGAGGAAGCAAACACCAGATGTTTAACAGCCTCGTGTCTGCAGCATTCAAGCACATTAACAAAACCGACCAGATTCGAATTCACATAAGCGTGTGGATTTTCCAATGAATATCTCACACCGGCCTGGGCAGCAAGATTTACCACAACATCAAAATGCGCATTTTTAAAAATTTTCTCCATACTTTCCAAAGCGGAAAGGTCCATTTCGAAAAAAGTGAAGTTTTTAAAAGGCATCAACCTCTCTAAGCGGGCCTTCTTCAAACCGACATCGTAGTAAGGATTCAGGTTATCGATACCGGTTACCGCGTGCCCCTCCTGTAAAAGTCGCTCTGAAAGGTGATAGCCAATAAAGCCGGCGGCACCGGTTACCAACACGCTGTTAAAATTTAAGTTCATTCCTTGCTCCTAAAATGTATTCCATTGTACCATTCAAATGTGCTTTCAAGACCGTTTTTAAATGAATATTCGGGTTCAAATCCAAAGGCCTTTTTGGCAAGGTCGATATTTGCGACAGATTCACGGATATCACCGGGTCTTAGCGGTTTGTAGATGGGCTCAATTTCAATGCCGGCAAGCCCACGGGTCATCTCCCACAGCTCTGTTACACGAACAAATCTTCCGGTACCGATATTGAATGTTTTTCCACAGTAATTTTTTGTAGTTGCAGCATGAATATTGGCCTTGACGACGTCCTTCACGAATACGAAATCCCTGTATTGATTTCCGTCCCCGTAAATGACGGGAACTGTTCCGGCGGCAGCATGGGTCATAAATAGTGAGATGACTCCGGAGTAAGGGGAGGACGGGTCCTGTCTGGGCCCATAAACATTAAAATAGCGTAAACAGACGGTCTCAACCCCATAAAGCTCGAAATAAAGGCGGGCGTAAAATTCCCCCGTGAGTTTTTGCACCGCATAGGGACTTTGCGGGTTGGGATTCATATTCTCATGCTTGGGGATCTCCGGGTCATCGCCGTAAACAGCACATGAACTGGCGATAACCACCCGCTTAATATTGTTTTTCCGGGCGACTTCGAGAACAAATAATGTCCCGATTTCGTTTACCATGGCCGAGGCCACTGGATTTTCCACAGTTTGCGGGACTGAAACCACAGCCGCCTGGTGAAATATTACATCGCAATCCGCGGCAACTTTCTGTAATAATTCCTCATCTCTTATATCACCTTTATAGAAATTTATTTTTTCTTTTACATGATCCAGGTTGGCAAGATTACCGGTTGAAAGATCATCCACCACCGTTACTTCACACCCTGCTGATATCAAAGCATCAACAAGATGCGATCCGATAAACCCTGCACCACCGGTAACGAGTGCTTTTTTAAATTGAATATCCATCGATCACAGCTCCGACCTGTCAATGCCCCTTGACCCGGGGTCCTGGTTTACTCCTGTTTCTTATACTATAAAATTCATAATTGTTCAGCCCTAAAGCACCCAGTTATAAAGACAAGATCCTACGCTTCTTCCAAGACTGCGCTTGGAAGAAGTGGCCACCTGGGCAACTGTAACGGTAAAAACCCGAGCTACAAATGCCTAAAATGCCTAAAGTGCGCTAAAGTGCCTAAAATTAAGGATGTTAACCATTATATAAAAAGAAGCTAAAATTCCAATTTTGAGTTAGCGAGCATCCCGTATCCAGTATCGGGTATCGAACGCAAGTGGAAAAAACGTAGATTTAAAACATCAACAACAAATTATCGATAGCGCGCCGCTAAGCACCTAATTTCAAAACAATCAGATCACGCTTTTCCTTTTTTTGTAAGTGATTTTGCATGATTTAGGCCTCTTCGTGTCTTTGGGACTTTGTGGCTGAATGCTTACTGAAATTCGTTCATCACATTACGATTTTCACCAATGTTTCACAGATTGCAAAATAGTTTCTTTAACCGTATTCTTGGTGCTTGTCAAAGCCTATTTGATCTGATAATAGGTTGTTATGCAGGCAAATTATCGTCATCTACTATTAATTCTTGCCTCAAAATCCCAACGGCGCCGGTATCTCCTAAAACAAGCAGGACTTTCGTTTTCTGTTATACCCAGCAGTGTTGATGAAAAATCAGTATCAATGACTTCGCCGGAAAAATATGTGAGGGATTTGGCCGAGGCTAAAGCAGGCGAAGTAGCTAAAAAATATCCGGAGAGCTGGGTCATCGGCGCGGATACGATTGTTCTCATGGACGGCATAATCCTTGGCAAACCCGGATCGAAATCAGAAGCCCGGAAAATGCTGAAACAGCTTAGCGGAAAGATCCACCAGGTACTCACCGGCTATACGATTTGCTGTCTCGCAAAAAAACGAAATTTTTCAGAAACCGTAAAAACCGAAGTTCTTTTTAAACACCTGACGGATGAGGAAATCGAATGGTACATTCAGTCCAAGGAGCCCTTTGACAAGGCCGGTGCGTATGCTATTCAAGGGCTTGGGACCTTCCTGGTAAAAAGTATCAAGGGATCTTATACCAATGTGGTGGGTCTTCCTGTCTGTGAGGTCATCGAATTTCTGAACAAAGAAAGGATCTTACATTTCGCAGACGCGGGGACCGTTTAGAGTTGAAAAAGAGATTGCAACATATACTTGAACGAATCCACCAAGCAGCGGTTTCCTGCGGCAGGGATTCTGAAACCATTCGTCTCGTGGCGGTGAGTAAAACCATACCGTCAGGCAGGGTCAGGGAAGCCATCGACGCCGGTGTGACAATTCTAGGTGAAAATTATGTTCAGGAAGCCGGAGAGAAAATCAAGGCCCTCTCATCTTATGCGGTTTCCTGGCATTTTATCGGCCATTTACAATCCAACAAAGCAAAATACGCGGTCAGGCTCTTTGATTTGATCCACTCTCTAGACTCCCTTAAGCTGGCCCGTGAGCTGGACAAACAGGCAAAGAAAATAAATAAAATTCAACAGGTTTTGATACAGGTGAACATTGGTGAGGAATCTTCAAAATCCGGGGTATATAAGCAAGATACGATCGAACTGATCGAGGCCATCGGTCACCTTGAAAATCTGTCCGTTAAGGGGTTGATGACGATGCCGCCTTTTTTCAATGCGCCTGAAAAGGTTCGACCCTTTTTTGCAGATCTGCGCAGGCTGCGAGATCATATCAAAAACGCGAACATACCGAATATTACCATGGATGAACTTTCCATGGGAATGACGGGTGATTTCGAGGCGGCGATAGAGGAAGGCGCAACCCTGGTTCGTATCGGAACCGCTATTTTCGGAAAAAGAAATTGAAAATCCTGTTACATATTTGTTGTGCACCTTGCGCGATTTATCCGGTCAAAATCCTCCGGGATGAAGGTTTCGATGTCATGGGGTTTTTTTACCGCCACAATATCCACCCTTACACGGAATGTTTAAAGCGCCAGGAATCATTGGCGTCTTTTTCGGAACACACGGGTCTCCATGTGATTTACCAGGAAGAATATGATCTGGAGGGCTTCATCCAGAATGTGGTTTTCAGGGAAACCGATCGATGCACCTATTGTTATCATGATCGCCTCAGATCAAGCGCCCTTATCGCCAAGCGAGGCAAGTTCGATTATTTTACCAGCACCCTGTTGTACAGCAAATTCCAGAAGCATGACATGCTAAAAACCATCGGAGAATCGATTGGCCGGTCAATGGGCGTTCCGTTTTACTATCGCGATTTTCGCGATGGATGGAAAGAAGGCGTCCAAGCGTCAAAACGCCTGGGATTGTATCGCCAGCAATACTGCGGGTGTATTTACAGTGAAAAGGAAAGATTCTTGTAACTTCTCATAAACTTATGGTTAAACTACCAGCGGAGTCATCCGGTAACGCAAACCTTTCAATCAGTTTAACGGGCAAGCTGATTTCGCAATCATTCAACGTACGATAAGTACGCCTCATGATTACAAAACTTGCACGCCTTGAATTTGAACTTTTTACGAAACCGTCTAAATCAGACTTTTTACGAATTCATCAATCAATGTTTGGAAATTTTCTATATTTTATCATCGTTCTTCTTATTTACACCACCTACCAGCCCTCTGAAGAAACGAATTTTGCCCCTCTTGAAACCCTCTCACTTTTTTTTAGTCTAATTATAATTTTTACAGGTTTCACATGGATAGTCTTTCGCAAGATAAAAAAGCAGATCCCGGTGGAGAGCTTTTCACGCCTCGATCACCTTTTCCACTCAACTCTAACCCGACAATCGATCGTTGCAGTCATGCTTTTCGCTATCAATATTTATGGACTGAACCTGACATTGTTTCTGGCAGACTTTCCCCTTCTTGAACTGATTCCGACGATTCAAGCCGTTCTTTTTCTAGGGCTTTTCGTTTTCTACCTTGCGATTCTCTGGGCCTGCGCATATGCCACTTATCAAAAAATATTTCAAACCGGCCTGTCCCGACGATCATACGTTCTGTCCAACATTTCACTTTCGATCCCCGTGCTTTTACCCTGGCTTTTACTGTCCGGAATTGCCGATATTATTTATGCGCTGCCGTTTGAGCTGCCCAAGCAGTTGCTTTCAACCAATGAAGGACAAGGAATATACTTCCTTATTTTCCTGTTTGGCGTTGCAATCATAAGCCCTGCAATGATCCAGAAATTCTGGAGGTGTAAACCCCTGGAAAACGGATATAAGCGTGAACGGATCGAAAACCTGTGCCAAAAGGCCAATTTTGAATATAGGAACATTCTGTACTGGCCCATCTTCGGCGGCATGATGATCACAGCCGGCGTTATGGGGCTAATCAAAAGATTTCGCTACATTCTGGTTACCGGCGCACTCCTCCGTTTCCTTGAACCCGAAGAGATTGATGCGGTCATTGCACACGAGATCGGGCACATTAAAAGAAAGCATCTTATATTTTATCTGTTTTTTTTGGTGGGTTACCTGCTACTTTCGTATGCCACCTTTGACCTGATCATATTTTCCATTTTTTATACAAAACCGATCTACCGGTTTATCGACTTTACCGGCCTGAATCCGGCCACCGTGACGCCGGCGCTCTTCAGTCTGGTCATTATTATCCTCTTTCTTATTTATTTCCGATATATTTTCGGATACTTCATGCGGAATTTCGAACGTCAGGCGGACATTTATGTATATGAGCTTTTTGACAGTGCCCATCCTTTAATCTCTACTTTAAAAAAAATTGCGATAACGAGCCGACAGTCTCCGGACAAACCCAACTGGCACCATTTCAGTATTAAAGAACGGATCGCATATCTAAATAAGTGTGAAACAGATAAAAAATGGATTGCCCATCACAATCGGAAAGTCAAAAAGAGCATTGCAGCTTATCTGGCGGGAATACTTGTCGTTGCCGGGGTTGGATATCAGTTAAATTATGGTGAAACCGGAAAAAAGTTAAACCAACACTTTTTCGAAAAGATGGTTCAACGCGAAATTGCAAAGACGCCTGACCAAGGGGAGCTCTATAGCATGTTGGGTGATCTTTATTACAGCAACGACGACGTTGAAGAGGCCGCCGAAGCATATGAAAAAGCACTCGATCTTAACCCGGACAACCCACGGGTATTAAATAACCTTGCCTGGTTATATGCCACCTGTGAAAAAGAAAATATCCGTAATCCCAAGCGAGCCGTAATACTTGCACAAAGGGCGGTGAATCTGAAAACAGCCCCCCATATATTGGATACGCTTGCTGAAAGCTATTATGTTAACGATGAGTTTGAAAAAGCGGTGGCAGCAGAACGCCGCGCCCTTGAGATCGTCAAAAAGAATCGCGTATATTACGAAAACCAGCTGAAAAGATTTCTGAAAACAGCCGAGTAAACGACATTGACTTACTTGATACAAACCTTGCGGACCTGGAGCAAGTCAAGTTTTCCGCCAAATATCTTTGAAATACCGTCTTGTTTAAGGGTTGTCATGCCTTCCTTAACGGCCAGGCCCCGTATATCCTCGACACTTGCTCTTTCCTGAACCAATTTTTTTATTGGGTCGGTTCCAATGAGCAGCTCGTGAATGGCACACCGCCCTAAATATCCGGTACCATGGCAGCGCTCGCATCCATTCGGTCTGTATAATGTTAGTTCATCTGAATATGGAATGTTGACATTTTTTTCAAACGTTTCATCATCACCATATTCCCTTAACAGTTCATCATACGCTTCCTTTGTCGGATGGTAGGCCTCCTTGCACTTTTCGCAAAGTGTCCGGGTCAAGCGCTGGGCAAGGATGCCCAAAATCGCGTCCGCAAAGTTGAATGAATCCATTCCCATGTCAAGGAGTCGGGTAACGCTTTCAGGCGCGCTGTTGGTATGAAGGGTTGAAAACACTAGATGGCCGGTTAATGATGCTTCGATGCCGATATGTGTGGTTTCCCTGTCACGCATCTCACCGACCATGATAACATCCGGATCTGCCCGTAAGAACGAACGCATTGCATTCGCAAAATCAAAACCGATTTTCGGGTGAACCTGAACCTGCCGCAATCCTCTCTGGGTGATCTCGACAGGGTCTTCAGCCGTCCAGATCTTTGTTTCAGGCTTATTAATATACCCCAGAGCGGAGTGGAGGGTGGTTGTTTTTCCGGAACCCGTGGGGCCGCACACAAAAATGATGCCATACGGTTGCGTGATGATGCTGATAAAATTATCATAATTCCATTTTGAAAAACCCATTTTATTCAAGCGAATCGGTTCGCCCGCTGCCAGAATACGCAAGACCACATCTTCCATGCCCCCCTGGGTCGGGACTGTTGCAACCCGCAGCTCGATATCCAATCCCCCGTATTTTCTAAATTTAATTTTTCCATCCTGGGGTCTGCGGCGTTCCGCAATATCCAGATCGGACATAATTTTAATCCGCGATACGATTGCATTGCGATAGGCATACGGAATGGTCTGGTAGACTGCACAGGAACCGTCCACCCGTATTCTGACCTGGGTGTTTTGCCTTCCAGGATAGGGCTCGATGTGAATATCAGAACTTCCCCGGTTATAGGCATCAATGATTATTTTGTTAACAAGCTGAACAACAGCACTGTCTTCCTCACCAAGCGAAGCTTCGGCGTCTTCGATCTCCCGATCCTCCATATGAAGCTGCGAGAGGATCTCATCCATTGAGGCCAGTTCCTTCTCATCCTGGGTAAACAAATTGATATATTCAAGGATATCCTCCTTTAATGCGACACAAAAGGCAACCGTTTTACCCATGAAAAGAGCTTTAATGCCGTCAACCTTTTGCAAATCGTAAGGGTTATCCACCGCAATAACGATTTGGTCGTCTTCTTTGCGCAACGGAACCCAGACGTTGCTACGCAAGAACTGCACCTTCAATCCGGATAAAAGATCCCCCGGTATGGATGCCATCTTGTTGTACTGCTCGAATGGAACCTTGTAAAATTGACTGAGTGATTTCCCAATCTCCTTTTTCGGAATCTTAACATCATGTATCAACACGCTTTCAATCGGCTCTCTTTTTTGTCTCGCATCCCCGATCGCTTTATCCAGTTCTTTCTGGGTAACAAGATGGTTTTCAACAAGATATGTGAATTTATTGATCCGGGTTTTTGCCATGCGTTTCTGGTTATACAGGGCAATACCCAGTATCTTGGACAGTTCTTCCACGGCCCATTCGTCGCGTTTTGTAAATGAAGTGTTGTCCAGTCGATTTAAAAGCTGAATCACCCCCAGCATAAACTTCTTGAAGATGATTGGGAATACAAGAACCTGTTCTGTCCGAAACCCTGTTTTTTGATCCCAGCTTTTATCAAATTTGAGATCCTCATCAATCGCATTGAGTTCATTGTCATCATAGACATTTTTAATATTAAGGATTTTCTGTTTGGAAGCAGCATACCCGGCCAAACTGGTGGGCGCCACAGGTATACGAATTTCTGCAATCTCAGCCCCGGATTTGAATCGTGACACGAGTTCCCGTTGTTTTCCATCCACCACAAAAACGGTAATCCTCTCGGCATCGAACAGTCGGGTGATTTCGTCCTTCAGGTCTATTAAAATCTCATCCAGATTTGCAGCTGCATATATCTTATTGCAAATCTCTTGTAGATTCGTTCGATACTCCACCTCCGTCTTGAGCTGTTCCTCATTGGCGGCGTTGGAATTTGGTGTTTTTAATGCACTTATCTCAGCCATTGCTAAAACCTCCGTTGGCCTCGGTTTCAGTAAGGAATATTCTAAATAGTGCCCATCCAGAAACGGTCTTTTTGCCCAATCTCGGCGTTATGCTCAAAATTTTATCCTCGGAATATCAACTATATGCCTGCGGTAAATTTTTTCGCAGGCCTTGATCTCAGACAAAAATCCTCGTTTCTGGACGGGCACTAATTAAAAATATTTTTAAACAAATAAGTTTAGGTATCGATTCGTTATGAACGGATCCTTTTGTTGTTCGGGTTTCTTCCTTCTATTTTCTGGTAACTATCATAAATCTTCTTCGATCCACCGCCGATGAGTAACACACCGATAAAATAGAAACAAAATTGTATGAAAAATAGCACCGAAGCATATTGAGAAGTTACCTGAATTCTTATTAACTTCATCCTTTTTATGATTTTACATGCAAATTATAGATTAATATAAACCGGCTATTTTTTGGTGTCAAACAATTAACCATGATGGTCTCGTAAAAAGTCTGAAAAGAACTTTATTTAAGAATTCATCAAGCCTATTACGAATAAAAAGACTATCCTTTCAGGCCACCTTTGAAATCCGCCTTTCGTTTTTCAAGGAAAGCGGTGGTTCCTTCCTTGGCATCTTCACTTGCGATGCAAATGGAAAAGGCATCAATTTCAAATTTACAGCCGGTGGCCAGGTCCGCATTCATGCCGGTATTTATCGCCTGTTTGGCCGCACAAAGAGAGACTTTTCCTTTTGAGGCAATGATCTTAGCCGTTTTAATGACTTCATCCATAAGCGTTTCAGCAGAGCAAACTTTGTTTACCAGACCGATGCGTTGGGCATCTTCCGCACGAATGATATTTCCAGTTAATATCAATTCTTTGGCCATGTTCATGCCAATCAATCGCGGCAATCTCTGGGTACCGCCAAAACCGGGGATCAGCCCAAGATTTATTTCCGGCAGTCCAAACTTTGCTTTTTTGGATGCATAAATAAAATCACACGCCAGCGCAATTTCACAACCACCGCCGAGGGCAAATCCGTTTACGGCCGCAATAACCGGAATAGATAATTGTTGGAGTTTATCAAGGGTGTTCTGACCTTTTTCGGTGAAGAATTTGGCCTGAAGTGGATTGTATGTTGCAAGTTCAGTGATGTCGGCACCCGCAACAAATGATTTTTCACCGGCACCGGTCAGGATCAGAACCCGGATGTCTTCATTTTCGTCAATCTCATAAAGGGCACATGCAAATTCATTCATTAAATCAGCGTTCAATGCATTTAATGCTTTCGGCCTGTTGAAGGTGATGGTTGCAATGACGTCTTCTACATTAAAAATGATGTTCTTGTATTCCATTATGTACCTCCATAAATTTCGGGTTTTAACGTAACATCTCAATAAGTTCTGTGGAATCAGATGATAAAAGACGCGCCCACTGGTGAGCTCCGGTAGTGATTGAAAAGTTACGTTTTAACTTAATGAGTGCCTTAGATTATTGGAAATAAATCACCATTTTTCATTTTTGTCAAATCGAACAGGACCTGGATTCCTCATGAAGATCTTTTATAGCTGTTTCTCTACTTGACTTGGATGAAGGGGCTATATATCTTTCAGCTCTTTAAATTTTGATGAACTCGTAAAAAGTCCGATTTAGACGGTTTTGTAAAAAGTTCAAATTTAAGGCGTGCAAATTTTGTAATCATGAGGCGTACTTGTCGTACGTTGAATGATTGCGAAATGCAGCACAACGCAGAAGTTGGACTTTTTACGAAACCGTCAAATTTTAAACCATTAAAACCGTTATACTCAATAATGGAAAAAACGACATTAAAATCTGATGGACTGCTGCTAATCACCGCAACCATCTGGGGAACTGCTTTTGTGGCGCAACGGATAGGGATGGATTACATTGGGCCATTTACATATAGCAGCATCCGATTTGCTCTGGGCTGCCTGGTCCTGTTCCCGCTAATTTTAAGAACCAGAAAAAAAGAGACGCGAACAGGTAAAACCATCGCCTTGTTGAACGTTAAAGCCCTCCTCTTTTCGGGAGGCATTGCAGGGCTTGCTCTTTTTTCGGGAGTATCCCTGCAGCAGGTCGGTTTAGTCTATACCACGGCGGGCAAAGCAGGCTTTATTACCGGGCTGTATGTAATTATCGTCCCAGTTCTGGGGCTTCTCTGGGGACATCGAACTACTATTGGAACGTGGCTTGGTGCATGTTTTGCCGTCGCAGGTCTCTATTTATTAAGCATTACGGGAAATTTGACGATTTCCTTGGGCGATATGCTGGAACTCATCGGCGCATTTTTCTGGGCCGTCCATGTTTTGATTATCGCCTGGCTTTCTCCAAAACATGACTCCCTGGAGCTGGCCTTTGCCCAGTTTGCCGTCTGTTCGATCTTAAGCCTGATAGTAGCAATTTTTTTTGAAGCGACTACACTGGCGGGAATTTTCCAGGCGGCCATTCCGATTTTATACGGAGGCGTACTATCCGTTGGTGTCGCTTATACACTGCAAGTCGTAGCTCAGAAAAACGCTCATCCAGCTCATGCGGCCATTATTATGAGTCTTGAAACGGTTTTTGCTGCTGCCGCAGGCTGGATTATTTTAAATGAGACCCTGACCTCCCGTAACCTCGTGGGCTGCGCACTCATGCTCGTGGGTATGCTTTTATCACAACTTTGGGAAATATACGGAAGATACGCTTTTAAGCTTCTCACAGCCAACAAATCAAATTGGTAGTCTACCCTTGCACACCAGGAGGTTGTGTTTTAAAGGATGTGTTAGTTTCGCTGACTCCTGCAATATATATGGCGGACAGAACCAATGTGCCGCCAATGACTTTCGTCCAGGTCAGTCCCTCGTCGAAAATCAGATATGCCAGTATCGTACTACCCACCGGTTCACCGAGCAGACTGACAGCGATGAGACCGGCACTAAACCATTTCAGCGCCCAGTTGTAACTGGTGTGACCAATCATCTGGGTTATGAGTGCCATTGCCCAGAGAGCCTTTATCGTCTTGGGACTGAAGCCTGTGACTTGCAGATTGAGAGAAATCACAATTGTCCATAAAATCACAGCAGCACAGCCATAGCATACTAAAACGTACGCAAGCAAAGAAAGTTTTTGACGGAGATTCCGCCCTATTAGCAGATAAATGGCGGCACTGATACTTCCTATGAGTGCCAGGCAATCACCCCAAATCGCCTTGCCGCCGCTTGCGAAATCTCCTGCAGCGATGATTGTCCCACCTGCGACACTGATGATGATGCTTGCAACTACACCTGCTCTTATCCGATCCCGGGTAATAAAGGGTGTTAATAAACCAACCCACAAAGGATTGGTATTCACAAGCACCACGCTATTGGTCACAGAAGTATAATCAAGCGATGAAATCCATGTGGCAAAATGAAACGCAAGAAAAAAGCCTGACATCATTGCAAGTTTAAGATCACGCAAGGTAAGACTTTTCAGTTCATCCCTGGCCCTCCACCATGCAAAAGGTACAAGGACCAGGGTTGCAAGACCGACACGATATGCGGCAATGACAAGGGCCGGCGCGTCAGCCAGACGCGCGAATATTGCACCGGTTGATACTGCCAGAACGCCGCTTAGTAATGCAAAATAAGGGTTTAGCGGGGGAGTCGGTTTAGTGTTATTTTCGTTCATCGATCCAATTTATCTAAAAATTTAATGAATCTGTCAACGTTTACTATTTTTCTAAGATTTTTAATTGTATGCAGAAAAAAATGACCGCTCCCGATCAAAGCTTACCTGGTCAAGAGCCAATAACCACCTTCACGCTGTTCTGGTTATTTTTGCTGATTATTTTATGGGCCACTAACGCGGTGGTGGTAAAGATTGCGGTCAGGGATATTCCGCCTTTATGGGCGGCATTTCTACGCTTCTTCCCTGCCCTGCCTTTCATCGCATGCTTTATAAAATTGAACGGCAGCGGGTTTTCCGTAACAGGGAAAGATGTTCTGCGGATATCGATCCTTGCTTTTTTAATGGTATTTCAAATTTATTCATTTAACCTGGGTTCCCAATATACAACAGGGGGAAGGGTCACCCTGTTCATCTTCAGCTATCCATTATTTGTTCCAATATTGGCACCGATTTTTATTAAAGAGGAAAAATTTGAGCCGAAAAATATAGTAGGAAGTGTTATCGCCTTTATTGGTCTTATTGTCGCCCTCAGGAGTAATATTTCGGGAATCAGCAACTCAACGTTTAAAGGTGACATTATTGAGCTAATCAGCTGCGTTACCCTCTCCATTATCATTGTGTACAACAAGCGCCTGGTAAAAATGATCAATAAGTGGCGCGTTATTTTCTGGGAGTTTTTTATCGGTGTAATCTTATTCTTTTTGGGGGCAATTATTTTTGAAGAATTTCAAATCCACCAGGTTCAGCCTGATGCCTGGTTGGCGCTAATTTTCCAGAGCATGGTCATAAGCGTTTTTTGTTTTATGTCCTGGCAGTATCTTATTGCCAGACACAATTCATCCAGTGTATCTGTTTTTTTCTTTTTAACTCCTCTTATGGGAATGATTATCGCCGTTCTAATTTTAAACGAAGCATTTGACCCCGGACTTATCATCGGTTGTATGTTTGTGGGTGCGGGAATATTCATTGTCAACCGGACACCCCGACATTAGAGGTGTAGTTTATATTTCCGCCAATGACGCAATCCCCATATCAGTGACGCCAGGCCCAAGCCATTGAAGGCTGACGAAACCAAGCCGGTTGCGGATACCCCGCCTGCTTGCCAGACATGCCCTCCGATCAGCGCACCGATAACCCGCCCAATGCCGGCTGCTGCGAAAAAGCCCGACATCATTGTCGCTCTCGGCATGGGCATCAGCTCTGTAGAAAGAGACAATGAGGTGACAATGGTGAATTCATAGATCAAAAAAATGGTAAAAAGGCCGGTTAAAGCCGCGGGCAGGGTTTGCCCCAACAGGGGCAACATTCCGTAACTGATTACGCACAGCGTCTGACCGGCAATCACCGACCGCTTCAACCCAAACCGATCGGCCCAAACAGCTGTTAGACTTTCTCCTGATAATTCGGCGGCCCCAATAACGCTTGTGCCGATACCAAGGGCAATAATGCCCAGATTAAACGATTTTTCAAGCCACGCCCCATACACAACAAAAAGATTGTCATTGGCAATGCTGGAAAAAAAGCAAAGCCAATCGTCCCCAGGGCCTGCCGTTCCAACAACAACCGTCCCCATGTTTTCCAAAACCCGGATGGCTTCTTAGTCCGAAAGATTCTCTCCCCATCTACGGGAATTAAAATCTTCACTGCGACAATGCCTACCAGCCCTAATCCACCCAGAGCAAAAAAGGGGCACGCCAGTCCAGCCGATCAATAATAATCGCAATTAAAGGAATCCCCACCAGAGTGCTCCCGGCCCAGCTGAATTCGACCAGTCCGACAACCAACCCCCGCCGTTTGAAAGGCACACGTTCGCCGATATATGCCTGTATGGCCGGGTTAAAGACACTTTTCCCCATCCCGGCCAAGAACACTGCCACTAGAACAACACCGTAGAACGGCAGAAAGCCGCCCGCCAACATACCGACAACCAGCATTCTCAACCCCGCAAGCATCATTCGACGGTATCCCCAGCGATCCGCAACCGGTCCAAAAAACATGCGGGTATTACGGTCGCCTGACTCACCGCAATAATTGAGGTTACCGCTGTTAAGGGCACACCCAATCCCCGACTCAAAACCGGTGCAAACGTGTAAACAAACCGCCGGGCCGTATTCAGGACTAACCGGCATAGCGATGCCGTGATGACCTGCCCTGCCAAACCAGGAGGAGTTGCGGCGTCTGCTAAATTTAGGGATCGATTCGACATCAAACAGCCTTTGCAAAAAACCTTTGAATTGATAACTTCTCAATATGTTCCGTAAGGCCCGCTGCGCCATCCGGTAAGTTTTTGAGAAGTTACTTGAATTGTTCTTAAAGTTTGTTTTATACAGTGTAAAAGGAGTTTACCCTGATTCCAAGGAATTTCAACCCGAAAATGAATTTGTATCCAACGCCAAGAGGTGTTAAAAAGAGCAAGATACTGGAACAAAAATTTATTGGAGGTAACGCGGGATGAATGTCAAAGATGCTATTATCAATTATGCTCAAGGTGAAAAGATCAAATCCGGTCTCATATGGGTGAATCAAACCCTGGAATTACTCAGAGGACTCCCGGAAATTGATAAAAAAGGAGCTGAAGCAATAATTAAAACGATGATCGCTTTAATTGCCGGCGAAGTTCATCTATCCAAGAAATTGCTAAAGAACGATCTCTGGAACGATGCTCAAAAAAAAGTCGATCTGGCCATCGTTATGATCAATTCAGGTGTCGCCGATGAATCCGTACACCATTTAACTATGGCCCTGAGTCAGGTAACGAGTATTTGTCATCGATCCATGTCCGTATTGAAAGAAGAAGGCCTGATTTAGCTGCCAGCATTTTCTTCCTCTTTTTCATCGAATTCTTTCTTGAATTTATAAGATCGTTCCAGATATTCTTTCAGTTTTTTCTGGACCTCTCCAAAAACGGTTCCCTCAGGATAATTCCCCTCTTCATCCGGATTTCCGGCAGGCACACCGGTTAAAATCTCTATTCCTTCCTCAACCGTTGAAACCTTGTAAAGGTGAAATTTTCCCTCTTCGACCGCATCGATCACCTCTTTTTTCAGCATCAGATTTTTCACGTTCGATTGGGGAATCATAACGCTCTGCTTGCCGTTGAGACCTTTAGCCTGGCACACATCGAAAAAGCCTTCAACTTTATGGTTTACACCGCCGATAGCCTGAATTTTTCCCTTTTGATTGACCGACCCGGTCACTGCAATTCCCTGTTTGATCGGTATTCCGGAGAGACTCGAGATAATCGCATACAGCTCGGTGGACGAGGCGCTGTCCCCGTCAACCCCGCCATAGCTTTGCTCGAAGGTAATGCTAATGGATAGGCTGAGCGGATAGTGCTGGGCAAAGGTCCTGCCTAAAAAACCTGAAAGAATCATTACACCCTTGTCATGGGTCTTGCCACTGAGTTTGGCCTCACGTTCAATATTAACGACACCCTGCTTGCCCATGTAAGTTTCCGCTGTGATACGGGAAGGGCGGCC
>JAFDFH010000510.1 GCA_019309945.1 Deltaproteobacteria bacterium | reverse complement strand
GAAGATACGGGTTTAGTCCTTGCAATGGGTAAGCGTGAAGAGGCTATTATTGTAGAAATCGTGGGGGGACTCCGCGATTCCCTCTTTTCAAACAAACCCAAAGAAGGCGCTCAAATGGCTCTCAAAACGCTGATATCAAAATATCGCATCATTTATCTCAGCAAAGGTATCGGAACTCCATATTTAAAAAAATGGCTCGAAAAAGAAAAATTCCCTCGCTCTGTTGTGCTTGCCTGGCATGGTCCTGAACTTCTATACACCTTGAAAGAAAGAGGGATAATTCTTCACGCCATTATCGGCTCCCCTGATTTGCTTTCTGAGGTTTCGAAACTCATAGAGAAACGATATACATTTGAAGAAAACGAAGAGGGAACAACAGCGAAGGATTGGAAAGAGATTTTGAAAGATCTGACCTTAAAACCAGTACCCTGCCCCCCATAAACGGTAACAACAATCCTATTCCAGTCCATTGATATAATTCTCATCAAGAACTCCGTGAAAGACGGGAAGCGATATTGTATCCGGGGGCTTAAATCCAAAAACCAACTGGAGCAAGGTAATCACAATTCTGTAGGTAGCACCCCAAAGCAGCTCGGTTTCATCCTGATTTTCGTGGTGGAAACAGGGGAGGTTATCCGGCATTCGATCCAGTGTTTTTCCATGCGAATTATTCATTTGTAATCGGTAACGCCCATAGTTGCCGGGATCTAATAATTTTTCCAAGGGAATATAGACAACTTTTTCCACCTCCCAGTTTGTTAAGAACCGCTTTTGCCTGGAAATCCAGCCCACCATCGGATAAATCACCCGCCGAAACATCACCAGGCGCTGAGAGGGCAGATGGCCAAGAAACGTAACTCCAAATGGGTTTAGGCGCATCTCTTCAAAGCTTTCGCGGAGGCTGGTAGCAAGTAAAAAGGACAACCGCCGAGCGTCCTGAGGCCTTTGATGACGCCATTTTGACCAGTAGGGCCATTTCCCCAGAGGGGAAACAGGCAGCGTCAACAGGGCTGAAAAAAATGAATCCATACGAGGTGAGATGCTGCCACCGGGACAGCATAGATCCCCTGGCTGTTTTACATTCTGGGATCGTTTATTTAAAACAATACAGGGTTCAAATCCGTGTTTTTTTGGATGCCGGCCAAGCAAGAGCAACACGGCTGAGGCTTCCGAAGAATTCAGAACATCCCATGGAAAAATCCTTCCATGGCGGACCGTTTCATCGATGACATGCAATATATGGTTGATTAAGCTGGGTGCATCTTTGAATCGATTCAGCATCGTTTCTGTTCCTTGCTACCGTTCAGTGGGAAAGGATGTTTGTAAGCGTTCACGGGTTCAAAGGTTCAGAGGTTCAAGGTTCCATTCGCGTCCCCGGACTGAATTTGGAATGCGTATTTACGAGAAAGGCGTCATCTTCATCAGGCCTAATCCAAAATTTTGAGCATAACGCAGAGATCGGGCAAAAAGACCGTTTCTGGATTGGCACTAACTATGGCTGTGGTCGAAATATAGTAATTCAAATTCTTTTAGAAGAGAACGCAGTGTTTTGACGTTTTCAAGATCGGTCGTTTGCTTACATTTCATCGCATAGAGGAGCATTTTGTGCAGCACAACCAGTTTTTCGGCATACTTGCTTGTATTCGGTTTGATTCGTTGGGTCATAAAGTATTGCGTTACAACATGCTGTATCTTATCGGCATGATCCTCCTTATTGGTAACCCAGCGGACGATTTGATTATAATTGACTGGTTTTGCATTACCCAATTCCACAATCTTATTTATTGACTTTTCAATGGTTTCAATATGCTCTGCCATCAGTTTTACCCGTAAATTGTCATCGTAGATGCCACACGGAATCTCACAGTGCGCTGTGACGTTAGCCACAGTTAGCAAGGCTATCAGGATACCTAAAATCATCGAAATGCAAATTGTCTTCATATCTTTCCTCCTTTACACCTTAACCTTTCATTTGACTTTATCCCTTTAGAACGCATTTGAAAGGAAATGTTCCACTTATCAAAACCGTGCCAGACCATACCTGATAACGCTTCTGCCAGTTTGCAGACATCCAACTCGCAAACTCGTTTCATCTCCCCCCAATTCACGGGAGATCCATCTGAGTTTTCAATTTTTAACGGCAGGCACATAAATGTAAAATCCGAAAGGAGTAATTTTTCTAAATGGGTCAGGTTTTCAATAATGATCATGTTTTGGCCCAAAAGAATTTTATGAATGGGAAAATCCGTGGCCTCGGCTTCGTCAACCGAAATCATGTCGACACCTATTCCTTTTAGCTGAAAATCGCCAAGCCACCGGGCTGCGTCAGGCGATAAGACCGGATAACCCTTGTAATAGTCCTTTTTGCCCCAGAGCTGACTCCAACCGGTATGTAATAAGAGGAATTCGCTCTTTTTAACCATCGCCTCACAGGATTTCAAATCGCCAAGGCTTATGATAGGCTTTCTAATGAGAGTCAAATCCAGGACCGATGCTCGGCCGACAAAATTATCAACAGGCACCTGATCCAGGGTCAGGGCGCCTTCAATGATATGAGCGGGAGCGTCCACATGCGTTCCCGTATGTGAATACATCGTAATTTCCCGTTCGACAAATCCCTCTTGATCAATCGTACAGGGAATCGAGAATACAGGGGGTTTAGTACCCGGATACACAGGCATCTCTGGAAATATGGTGTGGCTCAGGTCAATGATTTTCATCTATTGGTTCCTAACCTCCATATTATTCAATACACTTCACAGAGCGGGTCCTTTTCGATCAGACCTCTTTTCTTTTTCTCTGTTAGCGCCTGATTCAAAACCCATTTATCGTTGCTATACTGGTCTTTCTTCTTTATGACTAAAGAGCCAGTTTCAAAACGTTTCAGTTTGTTCAAGGTCAAGGAAGGCGATCCGCCTCGGATTAACCACAGGAATACATTTAGTATTTCGAGGATTAAAATTTGATGAACTCGTAAAAAGTCCGATTTAGACGGTTTCGAAAAAAGTTTAAATTCAAGGCGTGCAAATTTTGTAATCATGATGCGTACTTATCGTACGTTGAATGATTACAAAAT
>JAFDFH010000135.1 GCA_019309945.1 Deltaproteobacteria bacterium | reverse complement strand
TGCCTCTCACGATTCATTAAACGCAAGTGTTTGAAAGTAGGATAAGTACTTGTTTTAAAAAAACATATCTTTCAAGTAGATGTTTTGGGGATCCATCATGTTTCTCCTTAAACAAGAAACATCCCGATAGCTCTTAAAACGTCATTAAATAAGGAACGCCCGTCTATCTGCGATCCTAGGCCGATTCGCTCAAAAGCAGGGTTTCCATATAGACACGAATGGTTTCACCGAATTTAACTTTATATCCGGCTCTGTGCAGGGCTCTTTCGATCGCTGCCAGGGTGGATACGATAATGTGCTTGTCGATATTACCCATATGTCCCAATCGGAACGCCTTTCCGGCATAATCGGCTAAACCGGCCGCTACGACAACGCCCTCTTCCACCAGTAATTTTCTAAACTCCTGATCATCGACACCTTCCGGATATATCACGTTTGAAAGGGTAACCGCTCTGCAGTGCGGCTCGGCTAAAATCTTAAATCCGATGGCTTCCAAGGCTGCTTGAATGGCCCTGGCATCATTTTTATGTCTACGGTATCTATTTTCCAGTCCTTCGGCTTTAATCAGTTTTACGGATTCCTTCAGTGCCCATATGAGATTGACCGGCGGCGTTCCCCAGTATTTGAATGGGTCATGCATGATCGGGATCCATTTTTCAAAGTCAAAGTATGAGTCAGGGATCGTACCCAATGACGTTCTTCTTTTCAGGGCATGGGGACCGGCCCACAATATTGCCAACCCCGGTGCAACGCCAAAGGCTTTCTGGGAACCGGTCAACAAAACATCAATTCCCATCTGATCGACATATTCCGGTTCTGCGGCCGTGGCACATACACCGTCCAATATAAACAGGGTATCTTCGAACTTCCGGACGACCTTACCAATCTTCGCCACAGGGGCACAGGTGCCGGTCGAAGTATCGGCATGGGTTACGGTGATGGCCTGATATGTTTTTTCACCAAGTTTTTTCTCGATTTCTCCCACAGGCACCGTCTGTCCCCATTCACTTGCTAAAACATCTGTATTCAAGCCTCTGCGCTTACACATGTCAACAAATCGGTCCCCAAAAAAGCCATGGGACACAATCAGAACATTGTCGTCTTGCTTAGTTGTGTTGGCGATCGCCATCTCCATCGCCAAGGTCCCGGTGCCGGCCACCACCATGCATTCCCCTTTGGTACCCAACAGTTCTTTAAGCTCAACAACCAATTCCTTAAAGTCTTTAACAAAGTCCGGATCTTTGAATGATACGGTTTCTCTCGCCATTTGGTTCTGTATCGGTTCCACGGTCGGGGTGGGTCCCGGGATCATAACCAGTTTTTTATTTTTCAAAATGTTACCTCCTTCTGATCGGGGTCAGGTGTGTGCAAAAAACATTCCCTTCATCTTAATTCTATCGATCCAGCGCCCTCTGAACCAGCTGGGTAATATCCAGAACTTCAATCGGTACCTTATTTCGCTTCACGAAGGTGGCCATTGTCCTCACGCACTGTTGGCACGAAGTGATGACGGCCTGAGCACCAGTGTCCATAACCGCTTCAATTTTTTGCCTGGCAATTTCCTTAGATAGTCCCGCGTCGATCATCTCCAGGTTTCCACCTCCGCCACAACACTTACACGCCTCGCGATTTTCGGAAAGCTCAACAAATTTGACGCCCGGAATGGATTGAATCAATTCTCTAGGGGCATCAAATACCCGGGCTCCCCGTCCCAAATCGCATGGATCATGATACGTGACGATCAATGGTAGTTCTTTAAGCGGTATTTTACCTTCTCGGACCCGTTTCAAAAGGAACTGGGTGACATGCGCAATTTCAAACTGCTGAGGGTAATATTCCCGCCACATCTGGTAACACGAGGGACATGCAAACACGACCTTCTTGGCCCCCTTCGCTCGAACCGCCGCAAGGTTGTGATCGATGAATTTTTGCAACATGTCTTTCAAGCCGGCTCCAAGCAAAGGAAAGCCGCAACACCACTCCTGTTCGCCCATGAGGGTGAAATCGACGCCGCTGAACTCCAGTATTTCGGCAAGCGCCATTGGAATTTTCTGGGCCAGCGGGAAATAGGCCGCCACACACCCGGTAAAGTAGACGACTTCAGCCTTTGCCTTGATATAGCCATGATCCGGGGCATTGCGCATATCTTCCACCCAATCGCCCCGCTCTTCATTATCCTCTGCAAAAACATTGTGACTTTCGTCCAGGTTATCCCGGATCATATCGATTTTGGGGGGATAATAACTGGAATCAACAAGATCATGCCGAAGGGAGAGCCAGAGTTCCCTGAGGTGAATCCCTACCGGGCAGACTTCCTCGCAATTACCGCATAAAGTACAGCGAAAAACCGTATTGCTAAATTGATTCCACGCGTCTGCGGAGGGTTCTTTTTTTCTGAAGAGCTTGCGGAAGAGTCCCGTTCTGCTCCTTAAAATCCGATTGAGACCCTTCATACGATAAGTTGCAGAAAGCGCTCCATCCTGTGAAGCAGTGACTGCCGGGCAGACGTCCGCACAGACCTGGCAGTTCGTGCAGGCCGACATTTCCAAAAGCTGTTTGATACTGAAATTGAGATTCGACATATCACGCATCTTGGGCATACTTCTCAATATCAGCTAAGACCCATTTTTCGATTGCTTCCGGGTCTTTGATAAGATTTTGTATCTCGGCCTTATCATCCGGCTTGATCTTAAACATCCACCCTTTTCCGTAACAGTCTGCATTGATCAATCCGGGGTCTTCTTCCAATTCCTCATTTACGGCCACCAGTTCTCCATTGACAGGCCCATAAATCTTGCCCAGCCACTTGCCCGACTCCATTTTCGCAAATTTTTTCCCGGCTGTAATTTTTTTGCCCTCTTCGGGAAGCTGCACATAGACGATTTCATCGGCCATTTGCCGGCCGAAATCATCCATGCCCATAACCAGAATGTCGCCGTCATCTCTAACCCAGAAATGATGTTCCTCATAATACAGGTCATCCGGTAAATTATAACCCTGAATCTCCATTTTTCTTCCTCCGTAGCATTTATTCGCTATCAGTTGCTTCGCTTGAAACCAGACATTTTCTAAACTATTCGATTCGGGCATTAGCAATAAATCATTATAGGTTTTGCTCCTCCATAAGCTTGTTAATAAACTCTGTGGTTGTATGGATTTTAAACTTCTGCTTGCGCAATTTGGCATTTGCCAGATTGTGGATACAGGAGTTGCAATCGCTTAACACCACCTCAGCACCCACGTCTTCAGCTTCTCTGAGACGGCGGCGAGCCATCGCAATCGAGTTTTTGGCAAACGCCCCTCTTACACCGCCACCGGCCCCACAACATAGCGCATTTTCCCGGTTACTGCTCATTTCCACGAAGTTGGGTGCAATTTTACGGATGATCTCACGGGGCTCATCATAGATACCGCAGTGTCTTCCCAGATCACAGGGGTCGTGGTAGGTCACCCGCCTATCGGTCTTTACGTCCAGATTAAAGTCCGTAAGGAATTGGGTGATATGGAGGATCTTAACACCTTTGTCTCTGATTTCGGCATACGAATCCTGCTGGTTGAATGTACGCCAGCAATACGGACAGCCGGTAATGACTTTTTTTGCGCCGGTTGCCAGAATACGTTCGATATTTTTTTGGGCCAGGTCTGCATTGATTTGATACCCCACGTCCTCCAGAACACCGCTGCAACAGACCTCATCGATCAGCGTGTAATCCACCTGGAGGCGATCCAGGAGGTCTAAGGCTGCCATTGTTGCTTCATCTTCCCGATAGGAACCCACGCAACCAATGAAATAGACGTAATCGGCCTTTTTGTTTATTTCCCTTTCAAAGTCCTCACGATCGTCCTCCGCGTAAATGTTGGTGTGTTTTTGAAGCACCTCGTTCATCCCCTTAAAAGCGGGATGGCAGGAACCGATATGGACCATATCCTTCCTCACCTGTTTAATGATCGCGGGCACGTTCACATCGGACGGACAGTTTTCCAAACAACTGGCACAGGTGGTACATTGAAACAGGGTCTCGATGAGCGTATCATCAAGTTCGATTTCACCGTCCATAACCTCTTTTAAGATCAACATCTTCCCCCGGGCGTTGAGGGCCGGACGAAGGGTTGATCCATAGACCGGGCAAACCGCCTGGCAAAAGCCGCATTTTGAACATTTGAGGATCTGTTCACGGTATTTTCTGGCAAAGTCGTACTTGGCCTCCATCTGCGCCCTCCTTATCCTTCCAGTGCCATCTTGCCGGGGTTTAGAATGTTGTTTGGGTCGAACCCTTTTTTAATGGTTCGCATCACGTCCATGGCCACCGGATCATGCTCCAGGGTCATGTAAGATGCCTTGGACAGGCCAATGCCGTGTTCTCCGGTGAGTGTTCCTTCTAAATCGATAGCCAGTTGAAACAAATCGGCACAAGCTGTTTCTACCCGTTGCACCTCATCCGGATCATAGCCGTCATATAAAATCTGAGGATGCAGATTGCCGTCCCCCGCGTGTCCATAACTTGCTATCTGCAGGTTATGCTTCTCCGCGATAGCTTCAACCCCTTTGAGCAAATTTGAAATATTCGCCATGGGAACAGTGACATCTTCAAGGACAAAATGGGTTTTGATCCTGGCCAGAACACCATAGGCGGACTTTCGAGCTATCCAGAGTTCTTGCGCTTCTTCTTCTGTTTGGGCCTGCTTGATCTCCCTGGGATTATTTTTAGCAAACACCTCGATGACCTTTTGTATCTGATAATCGGTCTCTTGTTGGGTGTAGCCGTCCGTCTCAACCAGAAGCATGGCATCCACTTCCGGTAGATTGAGGTCTGTATTCTGGTTGATGGCGAGGATCGTATGTCGCCCCAAAATCTCCAGAGCACTCGGGATAATACCACTGTACATGATCTGGCTGATGGCCTGACCGGCATCATCGAGGTTGTTAAAGGTCGCAAGGGCCGTGCTGGTTGCGGTTGGTTTTGGATTAATTTTGAGCGTAATTTCCGTAACCACTCCCAGAGTCCCTTCCGATCCCACGAAAAGCCGGGTCAGGTCATAGCCCGATACGCTCTTCATGGCCTTGGAACCGGTTCGCATGATCCGCCCATCCGGCAGGACGACCTGGAGGCCCAGGACATAATCTCGGGTCGTACCGTATTTGGCGCCTTTTAGTCCCCCCGCGTTGGTCGCCACATTGCCTCCCAGGGTGGCGACGGTCCCGCTGGCCGGATCAGGCGGGAAAAAAAATCCATGGGGTAACAGGACTTTCTCCAGATCCGCATACACAACACCGGGTTGAACAACGGCGAGCCGGTCCTCTATGCTGATTTTTAAAATAGCATTCATGTGACTGAGATCGAGTACAATGCCCCCCTTTACCGGAATCGCCATTCCGGAAAGGCCGGTTCCCGCCCCCCGGGGAACAACCGGAATTTTTTCAACATTGGCCAGCACGAGAACTTCGGATACATGTTGAGACGTCTCAGGCCAGACAGCACAAGTAGGTCTATGTTTATGCTGTGATCCATCGTAGGAATAAGAAACCATATCGATGAGATCGTCGGTATAATTTTTGGCACCCACAATGTCGATGAGCGCCTGTTTAATTTTTTCATTCATGACGGAACCCCTTTAAGTTCATCAAGTTCAGATCTCGTTAAGTCGTCAAATCGTCGAGTGGTTGAGTGGGTATTATCGTAACTTTTCAAAAACTTATGGTTAAACCTACCAGCGGAGTCATCCGGTAATTTTTTTCAAAACGGGCAACTGTTTGAAGCAGTTTAGGGCGGCTTACAGTGCCCCGAACAGCATAAATTGTTGATTGTAGCCTGTTTGCGCTAAGCGACACACTCATTTTAGATCCCGTGCGCGGGGCACTGTTAGGCGCCCTTAACGGCAAGTTTTGGCCGTATTGAAAAAAATTACCGGATGGCGCAGCGGGCCTACCGGCGCATATTGAGAAGTTACGTTCCCCTAATCATCCTACTTAAAAAAAGAAAAGCCTATATTCCCCTGCTTTCATGATCAGAAACCGCATTCATTGCCAGAACTACAGGAGCCATAATAATATGCATCAATCGGCTGAAAGGCAAATAGGCAACAAATGCGCCGGTCAGGATGGCGTGCAGATACCATACGTACCCATAGATATCGGTCAATCCGGTCATCCCGGCGAACATCAAACTGAAACCATATCCGATTACGGCATACCCTGAATTTTCCGGCCACCCTGTCATTGTAATCCGCATACCCTCCAGAATAAAACCGATAATGATGATTCCACCAATCAAACTCAAAGCCCACCGATCCTGTCCCGGTAGTCCATGGGGATGATCGGCGGGGACATCACCCCCTCTCAGGAAAGCTAAGATGACACCCATAAGGATCATGCTCCCTGTCAGATCAAAGACAAACCCGGTTACGGGATGGTTCTTATCCAATAATAACCAGGTAGCCGGCCAGTCCGGCAGCCAGATAGAAGCAAAAAGGCCCACGATTCCCCAGGCGAATCGAAAGACAATCGGGAAAAAAATCAGGCCGTGTATAAACCAGCGTTTGACCGATTGCCGGTATAGCCGATTTTGCATAAATACATCAAAGAACAAGGTTTTGGTCACAGGATAAAAATTACGCGAAAAAATAGTTTTTGTTGCACTGTATAACAATCGGCAGGCCTTAAGTAAAGGGTTGACAATCGCCTTGCCCGGCAATGATCCGGAAAACCAGACCGAAGCGGCCATGATCAAACCCGTCAGAAAAACAATCAGAGATAGAGTCGTGATTACATCCCCCATACTAAAGGTG
>JAFDFH010000509.1 GCA_019309945.1 Deltaproteobacteria bacterium | reverse complement strand
AACTCGTAAAAAGTCCGATTTAGACGGTTTCGAAAAAAGTTTAAATTCAAGGCGTGCAAATTTTGTAATCATGATGCGTACTTATCGTACGTTGAATGATTACAAAATGCAGCACAACGCAGAAGTTGGACTTTTTACGAGACCGTCAAAATTTGAGCCTGAAGCAGCGATTGGGCCAAATGGGACGTTTTGAAATTGGCTCTAAAGTCCATCCAGGTACTCGTCCCGGTTGTTTAAAAAATTTCGATAGACCTGGTAATATTCCGTCTGCTCGTAATCGATCCGTTTGATCGGTATATCGTCAAAGCTGTATATCTCGGCACCAGGGCATGCCAGAAGAATCGGAGAGTGGCTGGCAATGATAAATTGAGCATGCCTCGCCTGGCTCATGCGCTTCAGCACCTTAAGCAACTCTAACTGGCTTTTTGGGGAGAGCGCCGTCTCCGGCTCGTCCATAAGATAAATCCCTTTGATTTGGTACCGGGCTTTAAAAAATGAGTTTAGAGATTGTCCATGGGATTGGGTTATCAGGGATTTTCCACCGAAATATTTAAATATTTCAGGACTTGCTATTGCCCATTCGTCCAAAAGTTGCGCAAAATTTTTAAATATATCGGATGAGAAAAATGATCCCGGTACCGGACCGTTCACCCATTCAACATCAATAGCCTCATGCAACTTCTCCTCATAGGGATTAATTTCAAATCGTGTTCTTGGGGTGCCTTCCCATATGTGGATACCGCACCTTTGGCATATTGCTTTAAGTAATGTTGACTTGCCTGTACCATTTTCGCCAACGAAGAAGGTCACCGCTGAAGAAAATAGAACACTTTTGGTTTGGTAAAAAATTCCAAGATTAAACGGATAGTATTCCCTGGTTGGGTATTTATGAGGACAAAGTGTAATTTTATTAAGATGCATTATAAAATTTCTCGTATCAGGTCACCTGCCACCATTGGGCACATCGCCATAAAGGTTAGGACCGCATGGAATTATTCACAGTGGTCAGGGTTCGGGAATCGGATTTAAAGTGACCCTATAAAACTTTAGGCATATTAGATCAATTTCAGACCTCGTTAAGTGGTCGAGTAGTTGAGTTGTCAAGTGGTTGTGATTGCTTGTTTATGTGTTGTTTGCCTGAAGATTGGACAATCGTGGAATTTGGGAATTCAGGAACTTTGGAATTGAAAGATGAATCTTTTCAATATCTTAATCCCTCAATTCGCAATCCCTTAATCCCTCAATCCCTCAATCCCTCAATCCCTCAATCCCTCAATCCCTAAATCCCTAAATTTGATCCATACAGCTAATATGATGAGAATAGTGTCCAAAAAACGGAGCCATTTTTATGTCAAATAACGAGCTCTGTATTTACACTTTTTTGAAGAGTTATGCCACCAGAACCAGACCTGCAAGCACAACATTGGAAATGGATTCAGGATCGCTGTCCTTGTTAATCACCTGTATTTCCCAACCGACATCACGGATTAATTTGATCACATTGATCCCTACGGCTTCCATAGAAGGTCGTGCCATGGACGGGTTTCGGCATGCGTGCTTATCTGCCAGTGCCTGACATACCTTATGCCCTCTACAAAAAACAGGCTTACAGGAACCGGCTGCAAATCCACTGGAGTATTCTGAACCTGCATCTTTCGCCATGGTTTCTAACTTGGACGCAATTTCATAAATCATTCTGAACGCATCGTTTCTTTTTTCCGACATCATATCTTCAATTGAAACATCTATCTTAAAAACCACGGCATGACCATATTGTTTTACGAATTCTCTGAATTCTTCAGGCTTCATTGTATGGGGCGGGCAGTTGATACTCTTTCCATATCCATCACAACGGGGCTTTTTGCACATTTCCGGAACTTCATCTTCGATACCGATCAGGTCTAAAGGAATGACCTTGGCATCGCTGGCGCCAAAATCAGTGGCATGTTGGCTTAGTCTTTTAATACAGGATGAAAGATGATTCATTTAAACGGCTCCAATCCAGGTTTTCGATTCGATTGTTCTTGAATGATAACATAGAATATGACAATTTACCACAGGCGATTGAAGCACTTATACCGGAACCAATTTCAAAACGTCCCATTTTGCCCAATCTCTGCGTCCGGCTCAAATTTTAATCCTCGAAATACTAAATGTATTCCTGTGGTTAATCCGCCTCAGGCGGATCGCCTTCCTTGACCTTGAACAAACTGAAACGTTTTGAAACTGGCTCTCCAGTGTAATTTCACCGTCCTGCCCACTCAAGGAAGGCTTTGCGTTTTTACTTTCCCGCTTTTC
>JAFDFH010000134.1 GCA_019309945.1 Deltaproteobacteria bacterium | reverse complement strand
AAAAGCATGAAGGCCAAATTTCCAATTTCTATTTTCTAATTTCAACGTTCCGTGAACGGTTACAAGCTTTTTACGTTTCAACGCCCGGTAAACATCATTAACCATTTTACCAAGGAGGATAATATGTTTTATGAAGAGGTTGAAGTCGGTCAAATTTGTAAGTCAGACATCACGAAACCCATCACCGGAACAGAAATCGATCTGGTTGCCCAGCTCTCCGGGCTGGATCTTCCTGGTTTTCTGGATTCTGAAGTCGCAAAGGGGTGGGGGTTTAAAGACAGGGTCGCTCCCGGCCCCTATGTTTTAGCCTGCATGTTCGGCCTCATGGCCAGACAGGGCTTTTTATCCAATGCGTTATGGATGGGTGCCGACGGCATCGCTTTCAAGGCCCCTGTGTTCCCAGGTGACAGGATTTCAGCCGAAATTGAAGTCCTTAGCAAGAAACCATCAAAACGCGGTGGCGGTCCGGTTACGTATAAGTGGCAGGTTAAAAACCAGGACAACAAGCTTATCGCGGAAGGCACAAACACCTGATTGTTTCCTGCTAAATAATCATCTGGATGATGATTTAATTTATTTTGAAGGGGTTATCCGAAGAATACGATGGGATAACCCAAATTGATGCTCCATCGGATATTGGTTTTACCGCATACCATATATTGATGAATCGAATTTTAAATCGAGAGGATACGCATGTCACCCCTATACTATAAATCCGCCCGTGAATTGTTAAGCCTCATCCGGTCAAAAGAGATCTCCCCTGTTGAACTCATGGAAGCAACACTGAAGCGAATAGATGAGGTGAATCCTGTTTTGAATGCATTTGTCTCCGTTCATGCCGAACAGGCAATGGATGAAGCAAAGATCTTAATGGAGCGAATCGCTTCAGGAGAAGAAATCGGGCCTCTCGCCGGCATCCCGATCGGGGTTAAGGACTTAGAGGACGTGCAAGGGATGGTCACCAGTTTTGGTTCCGTCCTGTACAAAGACAATCGGGCTAAAAATGACTCCGTTCAGGTGGCCAGACTCAAGGCGGCTGGAGCGATCGTGGTGGGAAAAACCAATATTCCCGAATTTGCATTTACCGGTTTTACGAAAAATCGTCTATACGGTGTTACGCGGAATCCCTGGGACACAGAGCGCACCCCCGGCGGATCCAGCGGGGGTTCGGCCGCTGCCGTGGCAGGGGGTATGGTTTCAATGGCGACAGGTACTGATGGTGGCGGATCGATTCGCATCCCGGCGTCCTACTCCGGATGCTTTGGCTTAAAGACGTCTTTTGGCAGAATCCCCGCGGAAACCTTTGTAGGGCCCCTTCCTTGGCTGCCAATTCAACAAATCTCGGTACCAGGCCCTTTAACCCGAACCGTGGAAGATGCCGCTCTTTTTCTGGACTGTGCTTCCGGATACCACCCGGCGGACCCCCTCTCCTTGCCTCCACCAACGCAGTCCTATCTGAAATGTTTGGATGAACTGCCTAGGCGTCTTCGAATCGCATTCAGCCCGACCTTGGGTTACGCCAGGGTGCAAAAGGATGTGATGACTCGGGTGGAGGAAGCCGTTCAAAGCTTTGAGGAAATGGGTTATAAGGTTGAGCTTTGGGAAGGATCATTGCCGGATACGGGTGAAACCTGGGCCAAACTTATCTACTGCGATATCTTCGCCCAACTTTACCAGGACCTGGACAGAAATCGCCAGGAAATGGGGAGAACCATAGTCGCAGTTCTCGATGAAGCCGAGGGTTTTTCATTAAGGGATCAGGTTGATGCTCAGAAAGTAAAAACCGAACTCAATCAAGTCCTGCAGGACCTCTTTGATCGATATGACCTTCTGCTAACGCCGACGATGCCCACCGAGGCCTTTGCTGCCAAAGGTCCACCACCTGCGGAGATTGACGGGCACCCCATTCCCCTTTTGGGGGCCGTGGCCTTTAGCTACCCCTTTAATCTATCCGGTCATCCGGCTGCCTCAGTCCCGGCAGGCATGACTGCAAACGGCCTCCCCGCAGGTTTGCAGATCATAGGGCCCCGCCATCGGGATGATCGGGTGCTCCAGGCTTCCCATGCCTACGAGAAACTAAGACCCTGGAACAACCGTCGGCCCAATATCATCGAACAAGATGCTTAGCCCGGCCTTTCCCTGACCCATCGATGCCAGGCCAATAGCCCCTGCTGTAAAATATCCGGAAACCGAAATCCCAGGGATGCGCCCATAACGGCATGGGTTTCCATCAATACAAAATTAATTTCATCCACGGGCTCGATAACTTCAAGCGAACGCAAAGAGAAACCAGGATGGTCCGGACCACAATAAGCCGGATCCGAAAGGCTGAAAACCGCCCTGCAAATAAACGGGCGGATGTCATAAATCCGACAGGTCCCTCGTTTCTGATCCAGGAAAATACAGGGAATCCTGAGCAAATAAAAATTAGACAACGCCCGCCCAAAAACTTCGGAACTGGATTTCACCGGCGTTTTACCGGTCGGCCCACTTTCCTGTAAAACCTTTTGGAAGGAAGACATGGCCGCTCCTGCACCCCGAATGATGGCCTCAAAATCGGGCCATTGGCGAATCTGATCATAGATCCCAATGATCTCCAACGGCTCCAAACCGCAAGGAACTACGTGGCAGCAAGCCGGGCACGATTTGCCGCAGGTGACTCCCAGGTCTTCACGCTCAATCACTTCCTGAAGGAATCGATCGTATACATCGCGAAACTGATGCAATCGGTGAAACACCCGTTCAGGAAAACGCAGGGTCTCGCGAAATGCATCGACGTAAAGCTCTACATCCGTCTTAATCTCCGATGCAAGTTCCATCATCCGCGCGCACAGAGCACGAACGGCAGGGTCATCGAAGCACGAAAAAAAACGGGGTTCCTGACGCGAAAAATCAGTGGGCATAAATTGTATTCCTGTTTTATAAGGGCCGACGTAACGGTAAAAACCCGAGCAACAAATGCCTAAAATGCCTAAAATGCGCTAAAGTGCCTAAAATTAAGGATGTTAATCATTATATAAGCAACTTCTTAAAAACTTATGGTTAAACATACTAGCGGAGTCATCCGGTATTTTTTTTCAAAGCGGGCAACTGTTTGAAGCCGTTTAGGGCGGCTTACAGTGACCCGAACAGCATAAATTGTTGGTTGTAGCCTGTTTGTGCTAAGCAACACACTCATTTTAGATCCCGTGCGCGGGTCACTGTTAGGCGCCCTTAACGACAAGTTTTGGCCGTATTGAAAAAAATTACCGGATGGCGCAGCGGGCCTACCGGAACATATTGAGAAGATACACCATTATAACATAAGTCATCGCAATTGTTAGACGGGCCATAAGTTAGGTATACGGATCCGCTTGCTCAAGGTTTACCGAACCTCACTTTAGAAAATAATTTTCGAGCATACGCTGTTAAAAACTCCTGAAATGTTTTAACAAAAGGGAATTTCCGTTCAAGGAAATCCTCGCTTAGTCCTTCCGGAAGGGCGTGGGCATATTTCCATTGGCTTAGATACATATGTACCTCCTGTCTCCATCTTTTCCTGCTCCAGTGCAAAACCGGGCGGCAGAGCTTCCTGACACGATGAAGATGCGCCTTCCCCCCATGGGGCGTCAGCACCCCGATCCGGACCCGTCTTAAAAGCAAATCAGTAAGATGCCGCACCTGTTCATGCTTTGCCGTAAAGGGCAGTTCGGCCCAGAGGGTACGTGTGCCGGGGATCTTTGTGAGATCTTTAGATGCCGCCATCCGGACAAGTTCATTCGCTGATTCTCCATATCTTCCATAGAGATTCCGCCACCTGTCCGGGCTAAGACCATAAGACTTTTCCGGTAATTCGGGAACCGGTGAAAAAACAGGACCATTATCATCAGGAAATTTTGCCGGCGGTAAAAAGGGTTTAGCAACTTTGAGGGCATCAATGGCTAACTTGTGAAATGTCGTCAATTTCCCCCCGGTTATTGTTACCAGTCCCTTATCTTGCCACACGACGTGTTCCCGGGATTCTTCCGAAGGC
This sequence comes from Deltaproteobacteria bacterium, assembly GCA_019309945.1. Lineage (GTDB taxonomy): Bacteria > Desulfobacterota > Desulfobacteria > Desulfobacterales > JAFDFH01 > JAFDFH01. The sequence goes on along the minus strand of JAFDFH010000134.1, from coordinate 2,830 downwards.
GCGCGATCGCCTTTGCTGAGTACCGGCCTGACGCCTGAGAACGTGGAAATGCAGTCTTTGATCGAAATATCAAACGCGGGGAACAATGCGTTTAGGCCTTCTATTAGATACAACACTTCTTCTTTAGTAATGGTCGGCTCAACGGAAAGATCCTCCCTGTGGTCAAGGTCGGTGGTTCCGACGAGGACCACTCCTTCCCAGGGAATAACAAAGAGGGCCCTATTGTCGGATGGATGCATAAAACTGATGGCTTGATCGATCGGCAGAACCCGGGAAGGAAATATGAGGTGACTGCCGCGCAAAGGTCGCAGGTGAAGATTCGGCTCCGGTGAGGGATGAAGTATTTCCGCCCAGGTACCGGTTGCGTTGATAACCGTCCGTGTTGAAAGTGTTTTTTCCACATGGGTCTCGGCATCCTCCATCTGGATGCCAATCACCTCACCTTTAGAATTTCGGTTAATTTGGGTCACCACCGTGTAGTTCAGGGCGCAGCCTCCAAATTGAACCGCTTCGCTAATCAAACGCAATACAAGCCGGGCATCATCAACCTGGGCATCGAAAAAATGAAAACCGCCGACAAGCTCTTTTTGATCAATATGCGGTGCCAGTTTCAAGAATTCGGAAGGGGAGTAAAACTTGTGTTGGCGCTTATGGGCGATAAGGTCATATATGGAAAGACCCGCTTCAAGGACCCATTTACCGGGCCCTCTTCCTTTATAGACCGGGACTAAAAACCCTAAGGGCTCAACCAGTCCAGGGGCCTCTTGAAGTAAGCGCTCACGTTCTCTCACCGAATCCCGAGTCAGTATGAACCGCCCCTCTTTGAGATAGCGCAACCCGCCATGGACCAACTTCGAAGAACGACTCGATGTGCCCCAGGCAAAATCTTTTTGCTCCACAAGAAGCACCTGCAAATTCATACGGACCGCTACCCGAAAAATGCCCGCGCCGGTGATGCCGCCCCCGACAACGATCAGATCCCAATTTTCAGGGAGGGTTTCAAGGTTCATCATCATCCTCTAACTCAACAACTTGGATGGGTTCATCCGTTTTTCCGGATCTGTATGGGCGAATAACTGTTTGAGGATTCCGATGCCGATGGATCCTTTTTCAGCCTCCAAATACGGTTTATGGTCCACCCCCACCCCATGTTGATGGCTGATGGTTCCGCCGGCTTTAACAATGGTTTGACTCACCGCTTTTTTGATCGTCTTCCATCGTTCCAGGGTCTCTTCGGGAGTATCGGCAAGCCGAAATATAAACGTCGAATAAATACTCGAGCCGGTCGAATAGATATGGGAAAGGTGAGAAAAAACATGGATTTTTTCATTCCAGGGTGCCAGACTTCCTTCGATGACGTTCTCAATGGCCTTCAGGGTTGGCGTCACTTTATCCCATGTCACAGCCGTTTCTACCGTGTCGACCGCGTATCCGTTGTCCCAAAGCGTGTTACGCAAGTACGGCGCCCGAAAGCGATTTTTTTTCCAGGCCTCTCCCATCGCCTTTCCAACATATACGCCTTTATGCTGATGCAGGATCGAAAAGGATTCACGCCGGGCTGTTTTCACCAGGCGCCGGGTTCCGGTAAACCCGATAAGGCACATGCAAGCTTTTGTATCGGGGATCCCTCGCAACCGAAGGTAGCGTTTTAGGAGGGCGACCTGTTTTTCCTGCCCGACCAAAGTTAAGTTCGTCATGGTCTCGGCCGAATTACTCAGGCGGATCATGGAATATGGAATACCCATTTCCGCAAGGGCCCGAACGGCGTCTCTGCCATGATCCCACGACGGGAAGAAAATACCATAAACGTCATCTTTTTCCGGAATCTTGGAAATTCTGACCAAGACCCTGGTCAGCACACCCATTCTTCCTTCTGAGCCTAAAACAAGATGTCGAAGATCAGGTCCGGCGGCCGAACCCGGAAAAGGGGGAATTCTCAATAGGCCCCCTGGTGTAATCAGTTCACCGCCTGCAAAAAGCTGTTCGATGCTTCCATAATGTGAAGATTGCTGGCCACTGGATCGGGTGACGACCCATCCCCCTAATGAAGAAAATTCGAAAGACTGGGGATAATGCCCTAATGTGAATCCCTTTGCCATGAGCTGCCTTTCAAGCTCAAGTCCCAGCACACCGGATTCAAATGTTGCCAGTAAGTTGGCCGGGTTCAGCTCGATCAAGCGGTTCAAACCTTTGAGTGATAAACTCAGTACCGGTCTATTTTCTTCGGGCACTTGAAGATGCCCGACAACGCTGGTTCCGCCGCCAAAAGGAATGATCACAATATTATGTTTTTTTGAAAAGTCCAGGATTTCGGTTACATCTTCCAGCGTGACAGGCAGGGCGACGCCATCCGGAAAGCGTTGAAGGATCCCCCCACGCAGGCCGATCCAATCCGATAGACTCTGGCCGTGGGAATGATCGAGTCGTTTTTTCGGGTGGGTTGAGATCAGTGGGTGATGGGGCAGCCGCGATGCGGGAATACGGTCAATGTATTTTTCGAGCGGATAATCCGCCCTGACATTTCCTTGGCCCAGCAGTTCACGCAAAAGGGTATGGGCTTTAACCGACAAATCGACACTCACGGTCGCATCACCCCAACCGTTCCATTGCTGCATAACTTATCTCCACGAGACCTTTGGAAAATGTACAATTCCGTTTAAGATCCGGAAAGGCGAAAAATTATAACTTCTCAATATGTTCTGGTAGCCCGCTGCGCCATCCGGTAATTTTTTTCAATACGGCCAAAACTTGCCGTTAAGGGCGCCTAACAGTACCCCGCGCACGGGATCTAAAATGAGTGGTCACTTAGCACAAACATGCTACAATCAAT